>JAGWVZ010000196.1 GCA_018970625.1 Myxococcales bacterium
CCCAGCAGGTTTTCTGCGCCGATGGAGTCGAGCACGGTGCGGCTGTCGGTGCCAGACATGAGCCGGCAGGACATGCGGGTAGGGAAATTGGCCTTGATAACGCCGGTGAGCACGTCGACGGAAGGACGCTGGGTGGCGAGCATCAGGTGAAGTCCGGCAGCGCGCGCCTTTTGAGCGAGACGGGCAACGGCGACTTCGACCTCTTTTCCGGAGGTCATCATCAGGTCGGCGAATTCGTCGACGATGATGAGGATATAGCTCATGCGACGGTGGGTCGGCTTGCCGTCGGGGTCTTGCAGGTCAAGCAGTTCGCAGAGCGGATCGCGGTTTCGCGGCTCCAGAATGGTGGCCTCGAAATTCTCCTGCAGCTCGGTGAGGCGCGCGTTATAGCCGTCGAGGTTTCTGACCTTCATGTCGGCCATGAGTCGATAGCGACGCTCCATTTCAACGACCGCCCATTGCAGGGCGGTGTTGGCCTTGGCGGGGTCGGTGACAACGGGGAGCAGCAGGTGCGGCATGTGCTGATAGAGCGCGAACTCCAGCTGCTTGGGGTCAATCAGGATCATGCGTACGTCATCGGGCGACGCATTGTAGAGGATACTGGTGATCATGGCGTTGACGGTCACCGATTTACCTGCGCCGGTTGTACCGGCGATGAGCAGGTGCGGCATTTTCGCGAAATCCGCCACGACAGGGAAACCTTCAATGTCCTTGCCAAGACCGACCGTTAATTTGCTCTTGCTGCTGGTAAACCTCTCATCAGCCAGAATTTCTTTCAGGTAAACGGACTCGCGCTTGTCGTTTGGCACCTCGATGCCCACGACCCCCTTGCCGGGGATGGGGGCAATAATACGCACCTTGAATGCGCGTAGGGCCATGGCGATATCGTCGGATAGTCCGCTGATTTTACTGATTTTGTTTCCGGCCTCGGGTTCGAATTCAAAGCGGGTAACTACCGGTCCCGGACAAATGCCGGTGACTTTTCCGTACACCTTGAAGCTGGCGAGGACCTCCTGAAGTCGCACGGCCAGCTGCTTGAGTTTGTCGTGATCGATATGGCTGCCGTCACTCTCGACATATTTCAGGAACGACAGCGGCGGAAACTGCCATGACCCGTCGCTGGCAGCCCTCGACAGGGCCGCACGCTCCAGATCTGCGGCACGCTTTCGCACTTTCTGTGCCTCGGACTCCACGATCAGCGGTTCAACGGGCCCCGATGACGTGGCGACAACGCGGTTGGGGCCGGTGTCGCTGGGCTCGTCCGAGACAATATCGTCGATGCAGACCTCGACGGTCCGTGTTGCCGGCCTTGGTGCATGTGCCATCGGTGGCGCCGGCGCGTGCGGGCTGTCGTTGGGACGCAGGGCGGCGACCTCATCGGCGCGCAGGGTGCGCTTTGTGTGCGGATCCTCATCGGCGGACGAAGATTCTCTGGGGCCCTGTTCGCCTGTTCGAGCCTGTGTCGCGTCACGTCCGCCAAACCAGCGGTTGCGCAACGCCTGTGCGGCTGCCTCAAAGGAACCGCTCAGCGTGGTGGGCCTGACGACGATATCCTCATCCTCCTCGTCTGCGGTGTCGAAATTCCAGGAATCGTCTGAGACAGGCGGCAGCGGGCGTGCCGGTCGTTGCACGGGCAGCTGTACGGTGGCCAGACCATCGGTGTCATCGGCGTTCGCGTCTGTCAGGGATGAAAAACGAGCGCCCTGCTCCACGGGTGGGTTCAGGGTGGGGAGGCCCCGCCGCAGCGGCGCTTGCGCGACGCCGGGGTTTTCGCGCTGCACGTTCCGGTCGTTCGATGGTGACGGCTCCGCATCTCGACGTGGAGGAACATCGCCCGGGTTGGAAAACGTGTGGTCTCGCCTGGTTTGCCATACACCGGTGGGCAGAGAAGAGTCGTCGCAAGGGGGTAACTCGACGGTCGAAACAACCGGCGCGGCAGATGACTGGATCGATCTGGCTGGCGGCGCGTCGTCATGTTCCACCGTACCATGCCCAGCCTTGTCGTGCTGCCTGGCCAGAGGGGCGACGTGTACAGGGCTGTCATCGTCATCGTCGACCTTCCATCCCCTGGCCCAGTCATCGCCGTGAGCGGTGGAGGCATCGTCGTCATCAACGCCGAAGTCGAAGTCATCGCCGAGCTCGCCTTCAGCATCGCCCTGATCGCCGCCCGCGACCTTGCGTCGCGACGAAGCAGGCAGGAGCGTCCTGAGCCGAGCGGTGAAGCCGGATGCGATGGTCCGCAGCGACTGCCGGTTCTCTTTCCGACTGCCCTGCACGCGCTCATCGTTCACGTCGGGGCGCTCACCGGCCAGGTCGATCTCGATGTCGGGTGTCTGACCGGGGTCGGTGTCGCCCATGCGAAACGGCTCAGACAGGGTCGAGGGCACCTGAAAATCGTCGCCGCTACGTTCCCGGAGCGAAGGTCCATCCGCAGCCAGGGTCCGGCGCTCTGTGCGTGCCCGGGTCGCCTGATCGAAGCTGTCGCGCGCCCACTCGAGGCCACGGCGAGCGGCGTCGATCATGGCTTCGCCGAGGGCGACCACGCTGGACTCGGTAATGAAGATGAACGCGACCAGCAGCATGGACAGTGAACAGACGGTGGCGCCGACTCGCCCGACAATCGCGGCGCTGAGCAAGGCAAACGATTCGCCCAGCCAACCGCCCACCTCGTGCCCGTACCACTGCGCCGAGGGCAGGAGCAGCTCCAGCAGCGTAGCACCTGTAATCAGGGTGAGCAGATAACCAGTGGCCTCTTCCCATCGCTGAAAGACAGGGCGGCGCAAATACAGACCTCGCGCCCATGCAGCCGTCAGCATCAGGAAAAAATAGGACGCCGCGCCGAAGCTCCAATAGCAGATATCGGCAAACAAAACGCCTGCCGGCCCGACGAGGTTGGACGCCGACGTTCCGCTCGAGCCGGGCGAATAGGACGCCAGCGCGAGGAACATCAGGACGCTCGCCGAGCCTACCACCAGCGCTGCGATCTCGCGCCCGTGAGGAAGCCGATGGACATAGGTCCGCAAGCCCATGGTGCGTTCGTTCCGGCGAGCCTTTGTCGCGACTGGCGCAGGCGCAGGCGCAGGCGCATCTACCTCGACAGGGCTGATCGGCCCTGTGGCAACACGAGGCTTGCGGGAGCGAGGAGAGGATTCGTGATTCGGCCGAATGGGGTCCGACATGACGATACTACGGGTGGGTAGAAAACAGTGATCTGCCGCGGATCACGGTGGACCATACCGCCGAAGATCACCCCTGCGCAAATTTCAGGGGGGTGATTTTTTTCGCACGGATCCACGCGGGTCACCGTGACGGCAACCAGCGCCTGCAGCGTTGCAAGCCCCCGTAAAGACGAACGAATCAGCGCGAAGCACAGCGGCTCAACGAAGCCGCCGCCCTGCCCCGGGTCAGGGTGCGGTGACCGTGAAGCTGCGGCCCCAGTTGCCCCAGGACGACGACGTTACGCCGTTGGACGTCGTGGCCGGGTACGAGGCCTGCCCGGGTGCGATGGTCACCACCGTTCGGCCACCTGCGGTGCTCAGTACACCAGCGTGGATGGCGGCCGTGCAGACAGCCGAGTCGTCGGAGTACACGCCGGCACCCCAGATGGTGGACGACGTGCAGTTTGACGGGCAGTTCACGAGGTAGGTGCGTCCCGGTTCACCCGCGAGGGTCTGTGCGTTCTGGCCGCACGTCAGCTGTACAGCGGCGGTCTGGAACACGAACCCGCGGCCCCAGCTACCCCACTGCGAGGTGCTGATGCCGTTGGCCGAGCCTGCAGGGTAGCTGTCCTGCCCGGGTACAATGGCGATGGTCGTGGTGCCGCCGGCCGCCGTGAGTGCACCCGCATGAATGGCAGCCACACACACCGCCGAGTCATCGGTGTACGGCGAAGTACCCCACACGGCGCCGCTGGTGCAGTTCGCCGGACAGGTAATCGTGAACTCGGTCCCCGGATTGCCCGGCAACGCGGTCACAGCGGTGCTGCAGTCAACAGCCTGCTGGGCGAGTGCGACCGAAGCCGAACCCACCAGAACACTCAACGCCACAACGATCTGAACCCATGCCTTCATAACAAACTCCTCGAAACCACAACGTGGAGATGCGCAAACGTGACACGTGTATCCATCCCAAACACACGTCCCACGCCATATTACCATGGGAGCATGAATGTGTTCAGGTGTCAAGCGGGCGACAGTTACGACGCGTAAACGTTTGACCTGGCGCAGCCGGTCGCTGCGTCCTCCGGTCAGGACACTTGCAGGGCGTTGCGCAGTACCTGAATCGGATGCAGCGCCGACCGCTGCGCTCCGTCGTGAATCTGGTGGCGACACGACGTACCGGGTGCGGCGATAATGGTGTCCGCGGCCGTCCGGCGCACCGCAGGCAATAGCACGAGCTCACCGATCTTCATGGAGGTCTCGTAGTGTTCGTCACGATAGCCAAAACTGCCGGCCATGCCGCAGCAGCCGCTCGGGATGACCTCGACCCGATAATTCGGTGGCAGTGTGAGGGCAGCGCGTGTCGCTTCGACGCCCAGAATGGCTTTCTGATGACAGTGTCCGTGTAGCAGAACCTGGCGCGTCTCCTGCGTCCATTGGCCACGCCATTTGCCGGCCTTGCTGACCTCGACGACGAAGTTGTCCACAAGCCGAATCTTGTTCGCCACCCGCTCGGCCTCGGCCTTCGTCGCGGGATCCCGCAGCAGATCGAGGGCTTCATCGACAAAGGTGAGAATGGCAGACGGCTCGATGCCTAGGATGGCATCGACGGTGTCCACATGCTGTGCCAGCAGGTGTACGTTGCGGGCAATCAGGGTCCGCGCCTTGCGTACAAACCCCTTGCTCAGATAACCACGGCCCGAAGGAGCAGGCTTCGGCGCAATCACCGAATATCCGCCGGCCTGCAGTACATCGAGCGCTGCGACTGCAATTTCGGGCTCGTAGCGGTCGGTAAATTCGTCGACAAATAACAGTACGGTGCCGACGGCGTTGTCGACGTCCATGCGTCGCGAGCGCGTGAGTGACCAGAAATCGCGTGATGCAAACGCAGGCAGCGTGCGCTGTGGCGAAACGCCCAGCATGGTGCGAACAACCGACTTGAAAATGCTGGTCCGCTGCAATCCGTTGGCGATCGCGGCGGCGCCTGGAATCCACTGTGTGGGTTTCGCCAGCTCGGTCACCGAGGCAAACGCACGGGCCGAAAGCGACACGCCGTTGCGGTCCATGTATCCCTGCTCGAACTCTGCCTTGAGGGTCGCCATATCGACACTGGCCGGGCAATCGCTTTTGCAGCCTTTGCAGCTGATGCACAATTCGAGCGCGTCCTTGAGTTCGCGGCTGTTGTACAGGGCGTCGGGCCCTTTCTGAATGAGGTGTCGAAACAGGTTGGCGCGTCCGCGTGTGGATTCACGTTCTTCGAGTGTGACCATGTACGAGGGGCACATGGTGCCGCCGCTGGTTCGGCGACAGGCGCCCGCGCCATTGCATCGCTCGACGGCGCGCTGAAAACCGCCGGCCTCCTGATACACAAACTCGCTGGCCATTTCTGTGTCGCGATATTCTTCGTGAAACCGCCAGTGCGCCGCGAAGTCTGCGGGATCGACAATATTGCCCGGATTAAACAGAATTTCGGGATCAAAGGCGAGTTTCACCTGTTTGAGCCAGCCGACCGCCTGTTCGCCGAGCGCTCGTTTCAGGAAGGGAGAGCGCAGGCGTCCGTCACCATGCTCTCCGCTGAGCGCCCCCTGATATTTATGAACCAGATCCGCAATTTTCTCGGCGATGGACCGCGCGATGACAATCTGATCGGGAAATTTCAGGTTTAATTCCGGTCGCATGTGCAGCTCACCGACCGAAGCGTGCGCGTAATACACGCAGTCGGTCTGGTGGTCGGCCATGACCTGCTGAAAATCCCGAATAAACGCCGGTAAATCTTTTACGGAGACCGCCGTGTCTTCGACCAGGGTCACGGGCTTGATGTCACCCGGGCTGCCCATGAGTACGCCGAGGCCCGCTTTGCGAAGCTCCCAGATCGCGTTCACCTGCTTTGTATCGACCCGCAGATGCGCGTACCCGTACCCGGCCGCTTCGAGCTCGGCGATGCACTTCTCGGCCGTCGCGCGCAGCTCTTCGAGTGAGTCGCCCATGAACTCCGTGACGAGCAGCGCGCCCGGGTCCCCGATGAGGAATTCGCGGTTTCGGCGCTGCTCAATGTTGAGCAGTGCGAGGTCGAGTGTGCGCTTGTCGAGCAGCTCGACCGCACCGGGCGCGTAGGGGACGATGCGGACGGTGGACTCGAGCGCGTCGTTGATGGTCGCGAAATGCGAGGCAATGACCACGCTGTGCTTCGCGACGGGCCAGAGCCTGAGACACGCGCGGCTCATGAGACCGAGGGTGCCTTCGGTGCCGCAGAAAAAGCGCGCGAGGTCGGGGTTGCGATCGGGGTTGTAGCCGAGCCAGGAGTTGGCGAGGTCGTCGAGGGGGTAGCCGGTGTTTCGGCGCACAATGTCGGCGCGAGGCCAGGCGGTGGCGATGGCGCTGTGGTGAGTGGAGACGACGGACTCGAGCTCACGCACCGCCCTGCCAAAAGCGTCGTTTCGTTCGCGCGCGGTTGCCCAGTCGTCGCGCGTCATCTCGCGCAGGCGCACTTCGGTACCGTCTTCGAGGATGGTGTCGATCCAGACGACGTTTTCGCGGGTGGTGCCAAATCGGATGGAATAGGAGCCGCAGGAGTTGTTGCCGATCATGCCTCCGATCATGGCGCGGTTGGAGGTGGAGGTGTCGGGGCCGAACATGAGGCCGTGCGGCTTGAGGGCCTTGTTAAGGTCGTCGCGGATGACGCCGGGGTCCACGATGACGGTGCGTTCGTGGACGTTGACCTCGTGAATGCGGGTCATGTAGCGGCCGGTGTCGACGACGAGGCCGGGGCCGACGG
>JAGWVZ010000197.1 GCA_018970625.1 Myxococcales bacterium
TCCAGCGCATCGCGGCTGCCAATATCGCCCTTTATGCCGGCTGCTTTTTTGGCCGACGCAGCAACATTTCCACTGCCACACAGCCAGGAAATCAATGAGCCCGCCTCTAACACCTCGCCGCGCTGCTTGAGGTCGAAGATGGTCTGAATAACCCGAATAAAATCCTGTGAAGCGCGACCGCCGGTCATCGACGCCAGGTCGGTTTCGATACGCTGTCGAACCTGATCGTCAAAATCGGGCGCGTTTTCGTCGGCGCCGCCAGCGATCAATCCGGCTTCCACATGACCAATCCAGCGGTCCAGAATGTCGCCCAGTGCTCCCCGGGGGCACGAGGAGGTGCCCAATTCGGTGGTGACTTTGCGATACACATCATCGAAACGGTGGAATTGCAGGTCGTTGTCAGAAACAACAACGAAACTCGTCGCAAATCCGCGTGCCTGCGCGTCCAGCAGGGCGAGTCGGGCCATGAAAGTCTTGCCGCAACCGTAGCCACCGCGCAGAAATTTTATGGTGCCTTCGCGGTTCTCGGCCAGGTCGAGTTGTCGCTGCAATTCGCCGCGTTGCTTTTCTACACCGACCGCAAAAGCATCCATGCCGCGCTCGGGTACGAGACCTTTGCGGAGTTGTTCAAAGATGTGTTCCACGTCGCGCTGGGTCAGGGTGCTCATTTGGTTCCTTCTCGTACGTAACGCTTTTCGCCACCGGTGGATTCGATGCGAATACCGAACGGCGCCTTGCTGGCGTGGTCGTCGAATTTAATTGCGAATTGACGCATGGCGCGTGGACCACCCAGCATCCCGGTTGCCTCGCGTTCTGTAATCACGCCGTGCACAGCAATGTGCTCAAACACCTGTCGAACGCCGGGGTCGTCATATTCATTTAGCCAGTCGCGTGACGCGGGGGCGCTTGTCTTGCCCGCCGTTGAAGCGACCGGTTTGCCCTGCGCGTCCTGCTTCGCGGCGACGTCAAAGCGAGTGTCGAGTGTCAAGGGTACCACATCGACCACTGCATCCGGGTGGTGCAATTGCACCAGCACACGCGCGTCCGTCGTACCCGACAGGCGGAAGAAAAGCTCGAACTCCGTACCCACCTTTGCGGTCACGGCGCCCTGCGAAAGTGTTGCTCCGCCGAGCACCTGACACAGCTCTACCTGAACCCCTTCCGCGTCGGCGACACGCAACGCGAGCACGACGTCGACAGCATTATCAAAGCCGAGCGAGCTTTGTGCGTCCACCTCGACGGTGGCACGCAGGCAGTGCATGCCACTGACGGTCTCTCGGGCGCCGGCTTGAATGCGAAACTGCTTTCGAGTGCCGCCAGCGGGCCGATGGTGCACGACGGTAATGACCGGAATCACGCGTTCCTGAAGACTATTTCCGCCGTGTACAAAGCCCATGGTGCGCCGCCCTGTGTCAAAGACGGCAGTGGACTCCGGGAAAATCAGGTAGGCGTCGGTGCCTTCGTATCCCAGCGCAGACAGTGAAACGCGAACTTCGCCCGTGGACGAGGCGTCGGTTCTTGTGAGTACATAGCGGCGCCCGGGGTCTACACGGCGACCATGCGCTTGCGCCGAAAGCACCGTGTCGTCGAGCAACAGAAACCCGTGGTCACTGGTGAACACAAACCGACGCACACCCGCGTCGCGAAGCAGGCGCCATGCAGAAGCCAGCTGCCGCAATACCTGGTCAAACACGGCGAGTCCGGCGCCGCTTTCGCCTGCTTCATCGATTTCGCGGCTATGCACCACCACCAGGCGCGCCTGCGCGATCGATCGCTTCAGGGCGGCAGCGCCACGATTATTGACCTCTTCCAGCGTAAGCCAGGGGCAGGTATTGCCACGCGTACGGTCGTTCATGGCGTTCTTGCGCGACTCGGGATTAAATACCCGAAACTCGTTCTGCCTGTCTCCGAAACGAAACCCCTGTATGTCGCTCTGGTCGGCCGCCATTACCGGAAAAACCTTCCCGTTTTTTTCGACCGGAGCCAAAAGGTTCATGCCCACTTCGGTGACCGTTGGCAGCTCGGCCAGACGGGCACGAAGGTGTGCGGTGGTCCCACTCTCTTCGGCAAATGTACGGAATAATTCTTCACCCATTTCGAAGCGCAACGCATCGACCACAAAATAGGCGGTCATATCATTTTCTTGCGTGAACGGCCGCACAACCTGCTCGAAGATCGTGCGCTGCTGCATGGCCGAATCAGGCAGGAATCCCTGCGTGCGACAAATCGCATTAAATTCGCGCGCCCACGAATCGGCCCAGTGGCGCCATGCAAGACGCAACGCATCCAGCTGCGTGCGAAGACTCTCGAATTCTGGCACCCGGGGATACAACAGGTTTCTGCGTTGTTGATCCAGGTGTCGGTGCGCCTGATCGACCGCGGCGCCGCGCTCCACATAGGCATTCACAACCGCATGCAGACCGCCGTTCTCGTTGGGGTTGATGCCGGGTCGTTCGCCGGCGCGCGCCAGCGCTACACCCAGGTTTGCGGCTTCGGCGACCAGCAGCCACGCACTATTTCGATCCGGGTCTTCCTGCAGCCAGAACGAACGCGCGGCGGTAGCCGAGCCGAGTCGTAGGGCGGCCCAATCGGCAGCGCGTGGATAGTCCTTGTTTGCCAGCGCCGAGATGGCCCCTTTCAGTACTTTGTCGTCCTCGAACCGAAAGGTATCGACTTTGCCAAGGTCTCGGGCGTCGGCGGCCTCGACCTCATCGGCCAGAATGATCTCGGTTTCGTCGGCCGTGCGCTTATAGAAAGCGGCGTGCTGCCTGCGAAGATGGATCGCCAGTTTATTACAGTTGCCGACGAGCTCTCCGGGAAGCGCCCGCACCCCGCTCAGGTAGCTGCTCACCGGCTTTCGCGAAAGGTCATGCACATATTCCACGCACAACGCCCAGCTCGCTACGGCAAAGGCGACGTCACTCCCGAGTAGCCGGTTCATGCTGCCGGTGAGCATGGCATTGCGCCATGCGTCGGGCAATCCCAGCGACGCGTTCAGCTGCACCCACAGGGTGGCGGCATATGCGGGGTCGGCGAGCCCGGCTGCAATCGGGCCTCCCTCAAGCAGATCGTCGAGCAACGCGCTGGGCTTCATGGCACGCAGCTGACCGCTCAGGCCCTGCGCGCTGGCGCTGTCGAGGGCGTTCAGCCAGACATCGGCTGCGGCCAGTGTCAGCTGCGGTTGCCGCTTGAATGCGGCGATCTCGTCGGGGCCAACGCGCCCGGCGGCCGTTTCGGTGACCAGTGTATCCAGCGCCTTCCAAAACCGTATGCCAGCTTCATGCAGCTCCAGCAAAGGGGTCAGGCCAACGGTGTCCTCATTGAAACCGGGCATATGGACCACCAGCGGCACAGGCTCGGTGCCTGCGGCCACCCCGTCGAGCGCAAGCAATAAGGCCAGATGACTACCCCGCCATGCGAACACGGAATAATTCAGGGCGCCATTGCGCCGAGCTTCCATCAGCTCATCGACCAAGGCGGTATAATGGGCGTCCTTGTCGAGCCACACGACCACGCCATGCTTATGTATGGCCGCGCGCAGCTCGGCTTCGAGGGCGGCAGAGACAGGGCGGTGGGGAAATAGGGTGGTCATAAACTACGCGCAAAGCGATACAGCCAGGTGCCCAGTCGTTGATGCCCGGTAATCGTGCGATGAAAATCACTCAACATCGTGGCCTGGCTGCACTGGCTCGGTGGTAGTGAATTCAATTTCCGTAGCAATCCAGCTTCGTTTGTCCTGACTGCGCGCAGCAACGCTGACAAACAACTCCTGATAGTGCGCTTCACGAGCCACTTCTAGCAATTGGTTATTCTCCAGCTCCAGAAACATGTCAGGTTGTCCGTCTTCCTGATTGCGCAACACGATGGTGAGCTTGTCGAGATCGAGATCGCGAATTCGACCTTTGAACACCTTGAGCTGCACCTCATGTCTTTTTTTCAAACGGGTGAGTTCGGATCGAACACGCTTTCCAGCCGCACGATTCAAGGTCACGGGACGAAGCGAGCCGCTCACTATTGGGCCTGACAGGTGAACTTCTGATAAGACTCCGTCCTGCCCGGGCGCCAGACGCTTCAGGGTTTCCAGAACGGCCATCGACTTTGCATCATCATCACCGAGCGGCCTGTCCTCAGCGGTCTGCGTTGCCCAGTCGAGTCCCTCCCGAAATGCATGGGTCGCCTTTGCCTTGATCTCTTTCTGGATTGCTCCGATTTCAGGTTGCAGCGCCAGCTCAACCTGATTGGCAGGTTGTACCGGCTGGCTACTGAACGCGACTTCCAGACTGCCAAACGCCACATATTGCGTGGGTTTCGAATAAAGCGCCTGAAGCCACTCCGGTGGACGACCGGCGACATCTGCCCGAACGTCGCGCGCCGCCCACTCGATGATAGGTTTCAAGCCAGTCGCACCCCACTCTGCAGCATGCAGGAGCGCCGACGCTGGCACGCGGCCTTCCACAATGCTGTCTCCTACCAGGCGTACCGTCAGTGCAGGCTGAAGGTGCGCCCACAGCATGATGCCCGGTGCTGGCAGCACATCGTCAGGAATATCATCGAGTTCAATGAAAAAGGCGCGCTGTGGTGCGTACGACTGGTCAGTGTCTACCAGCCATAACGAACCACGGAGCAACGCCTCGCGCACTGTAAGCGCGCCCTGTTTCAAAGCGTGGACCGTGCGTTCGGAGGTAGTCGCCACAATGTAGCGAAGGGCGCGCTCGTCTTCGAGCTCCTCTGCCAGGTAGGCAATCACCTTTGCGCCTGAGGGCAGACGCGACACGAAAATGCAGGGACCATCAAATTCGTACAGCACATCTTCGGGGCACAATAGGCCAATCGCGTCCAGTGTGGTCTCGCGCAGTATACTCAGTTCAGGCCATGGCATCAGAGTTGAACCTCCTCGCCTTCTGTAAACAGCGAACAGCGGTCTGCCAGGGTGAGGCGTTCTGACGGCCACCAGCTGGTGTGCGTTGGCTGACTACCACGCGTCGTGAGAGTACGTCCATGTTGAGCCATAAGGGTCGCGTGAACAACGTACCTGCGCTGCCACCCCCGGAACAGCAGCACTTGATGCTGTGCATCCTCATACGAACGGAACACAGACAGCGCTCGCCTCAAACATGGCTCGGCGTGATGCAGACGGTCTTGCTCTTCGGCCGTCTCCATGTCTTGCGGCGCCGGTGGGCAGGCCTTTGCACAACGATACACCTCGCCTGCCGCTGACTCCGCCAGCATCGGAGGACAGTTCGGTATCGCTGCTTGCACGACCACCATGCTTTTAACTCTTTCGAAAAGGGCCACGACTCGTTTCATTCACAGAACAAATGTCAGCGTCACCAGCCAGTGTCAATCTCTCAAGGGTCTTCCTGGCCGCTGTTCGGGTTGGGCCAGACCAGTACAACTTCGCAAGTCGGCGGCCTGAGCCTTTCCGACCCAATTGGGGCACAGGCTGTGCCCCAATTGTCCGATCAGGTGACTCAGCAATCCGAGCCTTCACCTCTGTCAGCAACGCGAGATAGTCAGGCAACTCCCTTCATTCGTCCTCCTCCTCGCCATCCACCTCTTCCCTATCCTCCGCGACGCCATCCTCGTCCTCGTCGTCGTCCACCAGCACAAACGGCGTCAGCGTGGCCAGCAGCTCCATGCGAGCATCCACCAGGTCCGGGTTCGCCGCTTCGAACGCGGCGCGTGCCTGCCACTCGTCCGGGTCGACGATGCGCAGCTCGGCCCCCTGCTTCTCGGCCAGCCGCAGCTCGGCACCCCAGACAGCGCGCGGCAGCTTCGACCACAGACCACACTCCAGCACGGGCATGACCTCGACCACCTTGCGGCGACCGCCGCGGCCCATGCGGCGCACGGCTTCCTTTTCGACGGCGGCGAGCGCTTCTTCGGCGTGGTCGCGCAGCCAGGCGTCGCGATGCGGACCGTCGCCTTCGTCGCCCAGCTCGCGTCCGCCGGGCCGATAAGGCGCCTCGACGATGCGAAAGTCAGGCGCGATCTCGTCCTGCAGGCGCAGCTCCCACGCCCAGGCTCGGGCGGGGTGGTAGCGCCAGAAGCAGCCGTGGGCCACGCCCAGGCTGGGGTCCTGCTGGCACTTGGCGTCCACCCGCGTGGGCCAGTAACGCATGGCCAGGTGCGACCAGTCGTAGTCTTTGCGGCCGGTGGCGGTGGCCAGCTCTTTGTACCACTTCTTCGGGTCTTTCCACTGCGGCTCGAGCAGCGACCACAGCGCGGCGCTGTTGATCATGACGCCGTCGTCGAGGTCGGGCGCATAACGCGCATCCTGCTCGCGCGCAGGGCATTTGGCGTCGGTCGGGTCTGCACCAGCGTCGGCACACTTCACCACCTCGTCCATAAAGGCCTGCAACTCTTCGCGCGCCTTCACCAGCCGCCCCACGCGCGCCTCGGCATCACGCGAGGCCTTCTTGTCGCCGCCATCGCGCGCCGCGCGCAGGTCGGTCAGCTCGCCCTCCATACGCGTGAGCGTCGGCCTGAGGTGGTCGGCCAACAACACCGTCAAGGTCTGCGCGTCAAACCGATGAATGTTCACCCACGCCACAAACGTCCTGCCCGCCGACGAAAGCGGCCAGTGAATCGGCCGATTCTCGTACATGGGCCGGTGCACATCCTTGAAAAAATCCAGCGCCAGCCACTCGCGCAAACCCCGCTTCACGCCATTTGCAGGGCGGTGGTTCGCCCAGGCATCGTGCAACGGCTTCGCCGCCTCATGCCCAAGCCCGTCGCGCAGGTCACCCTCTTCGAGCGTCGTGTCGAGGAACAACAAACCGTAGGGCAGGGCTTGCGTCAGATTCGAGGGCTGCGTCGGATCGACGATGGACCTCACCCCCCCGGCCCCCCTCTCCACACGTGGAGAGGGGGGAGTTAAGGCGC
>JAGWVZ010000198.1 GCA_018970625.1 Myxococcales bacterium
ATGCGCGGCTCTGCTCGCCATCACCTCCACACTTGCCGTCCGGTGAGCGCTCACTTACAAGGTTGAATCGGATTCAGATGTTCGGGTTCCCCGAGGTTGTCATGAGTGCTACTGCCGCCCCCAACGCAATGACCGCCTCCGCACAGCAGGGGTCCTGGGACTTTGACTATGTGGTGATCGGGTCGGGATTTGGTGGGAGCGTGTCGGCGCTGCGGCTGGCCGAGAAGGGGTATCGGGTGGCGGTGATCGAGCAGGGGAAGCGGTTCACGACCGAGACGCTGCCGAAGAGCACGTGGAACCTGAAGAACTACCTGTGGATGCCGAAGCTGGGCCTGAAGGGCATTATGGCGATCACGATCTTCAAGGACATCGTGATTTTCCATGGTGCGGGCGTGGGTGGCGGGTCGCTCGTGTATGCGAACACGCACCTGGAGCCGCTCGACGGATTCTATAACGACCCGCGCTGGGCGCATCTGGGCGACTGGAAGAAGGAGCTGGCGCCCTGGTACAAGCTGGCGCGCCGCATGCTGGGCACCGTAGAGTCGCCGACGACGTTCGAGAGTGACCACGCGCTGCAGGAAGTGCTGACCGAGATGGGCACCGGCGACACGTTCAAGAAGCACACGGTGGGCGTATACTTTGGAAAGCCCGGCGAGACAGTGCCCGACCCCTATTTCGACGGCGAAGGACCGGCGCGTACGGGCTGCAATTATTGTGGCGCGTGCATGGTCGGTTGCCGCGTGGGCGCGAAGAATACACTCGACCGAAATTATCTGTACCTGGCCGAAAAGAAATCGACGAGAGTATTTGCCGAAACAAAAGTGCTGGATGTGGTGCCGCTGGGGCCCGCAGACGGTTCGGGCGGATACGCGATTAAATGTGAGGATACGTCGGGTTTCTTCGCTTCGAAGAAGACGATTACGGCACAGAATGTCGTATTTTCGGGCGGCGTCATTGGCACCGTCGGATTATTGTCTGCCTGTCGTGAGCGCGGCAGTCTGCCTCGACTCTCCGACGCGCTTGGCACCTTTGTGCGTACCAACTCGGAGTCGATTCAGGGCGCTTTTGGAGCTAAAAAGCCGATTGGTAAGGGTATCGCGATTACATCCGGCGGCTTTACCCCGGACGGCACCCACATTGAGATGGTGCGCTACGGGGATTTTGCCGACTCGATGAGTGCGCTGGCGACGGTACACACAGGCGGCGGTCGATTGCCTCGCCAGCTGTATTTTCTGGCCGCCGCCCTGAAGAGTCCTTTGGCGGCGATCCGGGGCATTGCGTGGCCGTTTAACTGGTCGCGACACGCCGCGATTGTGTTGGCCATGCAGGCCGTCGACAACAGCATGAAGCTGGTGTGGAAGCGCAAGTGGTGGTGGCCGTTCTCAAGCTCGCTGACCAGCGACTGGGGCGACCGTCAGCCGCCGCCGAGCTATCTGCCCGAAGCGCACGAGGTCACGCGACGAGTGGCCGCAAAGCTCGGTGGTACGCCGGGCTCGGTGTTGCCCGAGGTGGTGCTGAACGCGACCACGACGGCGCATATTCTGGGCGGCTGCCCCATGGCCGGCGACGAGTCGCAGGGCGTGATTGATACGCAGAATCGTGTTTTTGGCTACACCGGCATGTACGTGGTCGATGCGTCCATGATTCCGGCGAATCTGGGTGTGAATCCGACGCTGACGATCACCGCCATGGCCGAGCGCGCGATGAGCTTTATTCCGCCGAAGGAGCAGGCGGCGGGGTAAGGCGGACTGCTTCGGTGCGGTGAGGCAGTTGTTCAGATGAAGGTGACCAGGGGCCATGTGCGGTGGCAGCGTCGCGCTTTGTGAGTGGCCGCCACACCCGGGGCGGGTGTCATTGCGCCTGTGCACCACGTTGGTTATGAAGGCGGCGCTGGACGTGGACCTTCTATTCCCCGGGTTCCCTGTGCGTATAAACCAGAATCATGGCGTGGCGATGGTCCTGCTGCTGTTGCTGCAGGCCTGTGGCGACCCGCCGCCGTCGTCGGGTGTTGAGCCTGATACGGGCGAAGTGGATGTGCCCGATATTGTTCAGGATATTCAGGTGGCTTCCGACGTGGGTGCTGACGTTGACGCGACTGACGTTGCTGATGCAGCCGACATTCCGGATGTCACGGATGCTGGAGGGAGTGTCGGCTCGCCCTGCGAAGACGACATCGACTGCGAGTCGGGCATTTGTGAATTTCTGACGGCCGGCGCTGATGTAGGCGTTTGCGTGGAGTATTGCGGCACCGATGACGACTGTGACCGTGACGCCGACTGCGTGCTGATTCGGACGTCGGGAGATGACGCCGAGCGCATTTGTTTGCCGCGCGACCTGTGCCTGGATGTCGATGGCGACCGGTACGGCATTGGTTCGGGGTGTCTGGGTCCGGACTGTGATGACGACGACGGGCTTCGGAACGCCGGCGCGCCCGAGGTGTGTGACGGGCTGGACAACAACTGCAACGAGCTGGTGGACGACTCGCCAACGGATGCCGACCGGCGCTGTGCAACCGGCAGTCCGGGTGTGTGTGGCGAGGGCCGAACCATTTGTGAGGCGGGCGCGCTGAGCTGTGTGGCCGAGGTGCTGCCGTCGATCGAGCTGTGCAATACCGAGGACGATGATTGCGACGACCTGACGGATGAAGGAGACGACGGGCAACCGCTTTCGCGACCTTGCTACGAAGGTCCACCGGGTACCGAGAATGTGGGCGCCTGCGCCGGGGGCCGGCAGACCTGTGAGAGCGGCGGTTACTCGTCGTGCGCGGCGCAGACGTTGCCGACTTCAGAGGTTTGCGACGGCGACGACAACGATTGCGACACGCAGGTCGACGAAAATCTGGTGGTGTCGGACTGGTATCCCGACGTGGACGGCGACCGGTTTGGTGATGCGGCGGCGACGGCGTCCAGCAGCTGTGCGCGCCCGACGGGGTTTGTGGACAATCGGTCGGACTGCAACGATGGCAGGGCGGCGGTGTTTCCGGGCGCGGCCGAAATACCGGGCGACGGCCTGGACTCGAACTGCGACAACACAGAGTTGTGCTTTGCCGACGCCGATAATGACGGCTGGCGTCCGAACGCTACAGCCATTTCGTTTTCGCTCGACGCGGATTGTGACGACGATGGCGAGGCGTTGGTGACCGACCCAACCGGTGACTGCGATGACACATTTGCGGGCAGTTACCCGTCGGCAACCGAGGCCTGCGACGGTGAAGACAACGACTGCGATGTGCGGGTGGACGAAGGCGCCGGATGTTACGCGAACGGTGAGGCGTGCGTGGAACCGGTGGATTGCCGCACGGGTCTGTGCAGCAGTGGTGTCTGTGTAGCGCCTTTGACGTGTGTGGATCTGGGCACGTGTCCGCCTCTCGCTGGTATTTCCGCTGGCGGTGGCGAGGTGAATTCTCCGAATTATCGCGCGCGGTTGAGTGTGGGGGTTCCGACCCCTTCACAGCCGCTGTACGGAAGCCGTTATACCCTGATTGTTGGACCCGCGCCTGGTCTGGCGCGCTGAACCGGAGGTCATCGATGATTTCACAAAACCTTTCCGGTCATTTCCACGAGAGTACTGCCATGAACTCGATGTTTCGTTCGGTGCTGACGGCTGTGGCCGGTGTAGCGTTGTTGCTGGTGCCGTCGTTTGTGTTTGCTCAGGCACCTGAATTTGTGCCCATTCAGGGTTCGCTGTACGACGACACGGGCGAGCCAATCAACGAGACGCTGCCTGTCGAGTTTGTGCTCTATGGAGACTCCAGCCGTTCGACGGTGTTGTACAGCGAGACGTCCTTTGTGATTTTCGAGGGTGGATATTTCACGGAATATCTGGGCCCTGTGAATCTCGAGACCTTCGAGGCGCGCGGTTCGTTGTATCTGGGCATGAATGTGAACGGCGACGGTGAGATGGCGCTGATTCAGGTGGGTACGGTACCGTTTGCAGCGTGGGCAGATTATTGTGGTGAGGCGACGACGCTGGGTGGTCAGACGGCGGATCAGATTCAGGCGTCTACGGTGGCTTCGCTGGGGCCACTGTCGAACGATAATCCGTATCGCCACAATCGATACACCGACGCCGAGGCACGCGCGGCGATGGGTCCGATTTCGAACGATAACCCGTATGCGCACAATCGTTATACGGACGCCGAGGCACGCGCGGCGATGGGTCCGATTTCGAACGATAATCCGTATGCGCACAATCGTTATACGGACGACGAAGCGCGTGCTGCCAACAATGGTCGATTTTCGTCGACCACACACGAGCACGTTCCACAGGACTGTCTGTGGGAAGACTGGGGGTGTGGAGCGCGCACCTGTCGGGCTGGTTATTTTATGACGGGTTTTGAGACGTGGGGAGGTGCAGCGGAGCAGTGTTTTGGTTCTGGCGATTTCGATGAGCCGTTTCGTCGTGTTCTCTGTTGTCGTATGAGCGATCCGCGGGATTGACGCGGTGGAGATGTGAGAGAGCGTTGCGCCCGGTGCTTCGCTGTGGGGTCCGCCATGCGCCGATTGTGGTATACTGGCTCACGTCTGTGTCTGTGTGGCCCGTGCTGGTTAGCTGAATGATTTCTCGTCTGCGTCTGAGTCGCCGTCAGTTCATGCGCCTGCTGGCGGGTGTTTCGGTGCTCGTGTTGACGAGTCTCGCGTGGCTTGTCTGGCTGTTGCGCGTGTACACACCGCGGGTTCAGATCAGCCGCTGGAATGTGCGTCCGCCGGGTTGGGACGCTGGTTCGGTGACCGTCGCGTTTGTGACTGATACACACTCGGGCGCACCGTGGAATGGTCTCGCCCGGCTGCGCGAGATCGTGCAGCAGACCAATGCTCTGGGTGCCGATATCATCGTGCTGGGTGGCGATTACGTGTACCACGGTCTGGCGAATCGGCGTCCAACGAATGCCGAGCTGGCACAGGTGCTGGGGGAATTGCGGGCGCCGCAGGGGGTGTTCGCGGTGCTGGGTAACCACGACTACTGGGACGATCCGGGTACGATCGAGCAGGACCTCGCGGCGCAGGGCATTCAGGTGCTGTCGAACCGTGGGGTGTCGATGGGAGCAGGTCGTTGGTGGATAGCGGGGGTGAGCGACTACATTGAGACGGTGCCGGACGTGACCGCCGCCCTGCAAAATCGACCTGACGGCGCGCCGGTGCTGTTTGTGTCGCATGTGCCGGATATATTTCCGGAGCTGCCACCCGAGGTGAACGTGACGTTGTCGGGGCACACACACGGCGGGCAGGTTGCGCTTCCGTGGGTGGGCCCGGTGCTGGTACCATCGCGGTACGGAACGCGCTATGCGCGCGGTATATTTGAGGAATCGGGCCGCGTGCTAGTGGTGAGCGCGGGGCTTGGCACGACGGGCTTGCCGATGCGGCGTGGTGTGCCGGCGGAGGTCGTGTTGCTGGAGATCGGGGACGCGGTCAGGGGTTGAGTTCGACGATGAGCTCGACGTTTCCGCAGGAGAAGCGGGTTCCGGTTCGGCGGCTCTGGTAGGAGAGCTGCTCGGCGATGATGTAGTAGGTGCCGGGCTCGAAGGTGGCGTCGATGCGCGACTGACGGGGCTGAAAGCCATCGGTGCAGCCGGTGGTGACGTCGGACTGATCGCAGGGGACGTCGTCGGTGCAGAGGACCTGGGTGCTGTTGTCGCCGCAGGTGGTTTGCACGTAGAGGACGGTGTCGATGGCAGCGGACGAGTCGTTGTCCTTGAGGTCGATAAAGACGTCGGTAGGCTCTTCGAGGGTGAGAACGAAGATGCGCTCTTCACCGGCGATCTCAAACTGGCACTCCTCGCCGTCGGGGCTGTAGTTGTAGTCGTCGCCAGCACCACAGAGACTGAAGTTGAGCGTGCCCTGTTCGAGGGGTTCAGCGCTGAGGTCAGAGCAGCCGAACGGCGGGTCGACGGGCGGGTCAACCGTGCCGCCATTGCATTCGCTGGTGTCGGGGTTGCAGCCGTTTTCGCAGCGTGCGGCGACCTCGAAGGCGGTGCCGTCGGCGTTGCAGCGCAAGACAGCAGCGGCGTCTGGTGAGCAGGACAGGGAGCCAGGCTCGCAGACAGCAGGATCGACGGTGGGGTCGCCCTCGACGCAGGCGGCTCTTCCATCGGCGTCTTCGCCGCAGACGAGTCCCCGGGAGGCGCAGCGCGTGCGACCGACGGCGGTGCCATCGGGTGCGCAGGTGAGGAGGATGTCTCCGTCACACTCTGTGGAGTCGGGTACACAGATCTGGCCGGGTTCGAGGTCGGGCGCCGGGCCTGCGTCGGTGGGATCAGGATCCGTACCTGCATCGGGTTCGACGGTGGAGGTGTCGTTGACGCTGACGTCGAGCGACGGATTGGAGCCGTCCGGGGTCGAGATGGCGTCGGGCTCGACGATCGAGCTGCCGTCTGTGGTTCCGGATGCGTCTGCGCCAATGATGATGCCCGAGCCATCGAGGTTATCGAACGAGGCAGGCTCGGTGCCGCATGCGGTGAGAGACAGCGTGGAGATGGCGATGACGCAGGCGGCAGAACGGGCAGAGAGACGCATGACCTGAATCCGGGAGGGTGGCTGAGACAGCGCGGAACTGTAACGGGAATGCAACATGAAGGCAATGATGTACACAGCGAAAGTGTGTTGCAGCGCGAGGGTTTGATCGGGCGTTGCACGGTTGCGGTAAAGTGAATAAGGAGAGCGCCCTGTCGGATGGCAGGCCCGCGTGTGGTCGGCTGCGTCCTGTGGCATTGTGAACTGCGAAGGAGAGTCGTTTGGCAACCCGAAATCCAAGGAAATCAGGCTCGACCGTCGGCACAAAGGGTGCGTCTCACGTGGAGGAGCAGCCGGCGGGTGCCGCGACGTTGGAGTCCAAGTCGCCGGTGGTTGACGACGCTCCCGTGAAGCGAACGCAG
>JAGWVZ010000199.1 GCA_018970625.1 Myxococcales bacterium
CGAAGAGGTGCGGCCCGACGTTTATGCGCTCGCTTCAGCCTCTGCCAGCGATCTGGCACGTTCGTATGCACAGCTGGATGCATGGCAGGAGTCGCACCGTGACGCCGTCAAGCGCACCCTTCTGACCCGCCTGACCCGTCTGGATGCAACCTCCCTGACCAGTCTGATCACGCTCGCGCTGGACCGAATGGGCTACCGGCAGCAACAGAAGCACGAACCCGTCGGCGACGAGCTCGTGAACATTTCGTGCGTCGAGCCTCGCGCTCTCTCCAGCGTTCAGATCGCGGTCCGCGTGCTGCCCCCCGGCCGCAAGGTCACGCGCGAACAGGTCATGTCAATGCGCGGAAGTCTCCACAACTACGGCGCCGCAGAAGGCGTAATCATCGCGGTTGGCGGCGTTGAAGACCTCGCCCTGACCGAGACCCGGGTACCAAACCTGGCGACCATCACGCTGGTGGACTCGCAGACGCTGGTCGACCACCTGCTGCGTCACAGCGTGGGTGTGCGCACTTTCACCGTCGATGTCCGCTGCATCGACGAGCCGCTCTTTCGGGACCTGGGCAACGAACAATCCTGATGGAAGCCACGCGCGGTCATCTCATCCATCGACATCTGGGTAGGATTGGCTGGCAGGAAGCCTTCCAGCTGCAGCTGGCCAACTGGCAGGCGCTGGTGGACGGCGGAGACCAACACGTGCTGCTCACGCTGGAGCACGACCCCGTGGTCACGCTCGGTCGAAGGGCCGTTCGGGAACACCTGCTTCACGAGGAAGAGCTGCGCCGGCGCGGCGTGCTCATTGTGGACGCGGATCGCGGCGGTGAGGTCACCTTCCACGGCCCCGGCCAGCT
The DNA here is from genome assembly GCA_018970625.1 of Myxococcales bacterium. Next base: position 849 of record JAGWVZ010000199.1, read on the forward strand.
GGTGCTGTACCTGAATGTCGGTACCACACGCGCGCAGTTGGGCCCGGGTGACCTTGTGCGTAGTCTCGCCAACGCGATCGTGGAGGATGTCGCGCAGTTCGGAGTCGCAGCCAGCTACGATAGCGCTCACCCGGGCGTGTGGGTGAATCAGCGCAAACTGGCTGCCGTTGGAATGCGCATTACGCGTGGCGCATCGCTCCACGGCGCTGCGATCAATGTGTCGAACGACACCTCCATCTTCGACCTGTTTGTGCCCTGTGGCATGCCCGGTGCTCACGCTGCATCGCTGCATGAGCTGGGCGCCGTGCAAGAAACCATCGAGTCGGTAGCGCGTCGACTGGTTCCCACGGTCGCGCAAAAACTGAACCTCGAACTGAGAAGCTCGACCTTTGGAGCCTGAAACGGCTTCTCGCCCTCCCCCTCACACAGACCTGCGCGACCTCGCCTCGTTCACCGCATGCAGGATCGCCAGGTGAACAGCCTGAACGTCCTTTGTGCCGTCCACGCGGACCACCCCCGCTGGCCTGGCCGCGAGCGCCTCTTGCCATATCGCTTCCACGCGCTCCAGGTAGCCTTCCTGCTCAAAACGTTCGACCGCGAGACCCCTCGCCTGAATCCGCTGGCGACAAATCGTCGCGGGAACGTCCACAAAGACAGTAACATCGGCGAGGCGGGCGCGTCCGTTGATACTGTTGACCCAGTCCAGACCGCACTCGACCGACTGGTAGGCCAGCGACGAATGAACATAGCGGTCTGAGATCACAATGCCGCCCTGCGACAGGGTCGGTTCGACCGTGGCGGCGATGTGGTCAAGCCGGTCCGCCGCGAACCAGAGCGCAATGGTCTCAGCCGTTACGGGCGCTCCATCGGGCAAGTGAATGCGTCCGCGCAACACCTGTCGCAACAGCGTTCCGAGTGGACCATCGCTGGGCTCACGGGTCGTGACAACCTTCTGCCCGTCGACGCGTAGCGCGCGTGCGAGCAGCTCGCATTGCGTCGTCGTTCCGGCGCCGTCGAGACCTTCAAGAACGATAAACACAGATACTCCGGGGCAGTGGTAACATCTCGGCGATGAATGAGCCGAGTCTGTTCTAATTCGCAAGCAGCCCCTGCGCCCGCACGCGCACTTCGAGCGCTCGATGGCCGCTGGCCAGCGCTTGCAAGAAGGCTTCTGCGTCGACACCACCGATGCGATGGATGGCGGGCATTGCCGCGACGAGGAACGTATCGTCGACCTGTTCACAACGCAGAATGGCCGGCCTTGCAGCAAGCTGGTCGCCTAGCACAGCGCTGGTACCGATCGCCGAAAGAGCAACCGAATCAGATGGATGTGCAATCAACGCTCTCACGGCTGGGATGGCTTGCGCGAGCTGGCGGCGTGCGGCTTCGCGCAAGGCAAGCTCCACGGTTCGTTCATCAGGCGTTTGCAGGGCGGCGGTCACGTCGACGTCTGTCGACTGTCTGAGGGCCAGATTGTCGGAAACGGCATCGGCGAAGTGCTCAAGGTCGTGACCCAGTGCGCGCTCGGGCTCCGCCATAAAACCAGCACGCTGATGTTCGTATGGGAGTTCCAGCTGCACTCGGACATTCGATGCCGGGTCGGAGCCTGCATCGCGCCACTCGCCAGCCCATGCGAGAACGACAATAATCGCGTCATTGTGGTGTTCATCGTTCACCACCGTCATCACCAGTTCATGCGTAACAGGGAGTGCCTGCTCTGCAGAGCCCCATGGAGCCTGTCCACGCAGGAGACTCAGAAACATGGCGTCCAGTCTGGCCTGATCCGGTACCAGCGGCACAGGACTTCCGACGACCCGCAGATTGCCCACAAATGTGGCCGAACGAAAGGTGGTTGCGGTGGCTTCAGTCGTTCGTTCCGATGTCGGAGTTGCCTGACACGCGGCCACCCCGAACAGCAGCAGGCAAACAGGGAGAAACGAAAACAGGGCAGCTTGACGCCCTCGGGTGCTTCTGGTACTCACGCGCCTCCAGTGTCGAGCGCACTGACAGATGATTTGGAGTTTACTGATTCGCTTTCGGCGTCATTGCGGCGGCGTGGGGCGATTCTTGCCATTCCGCCAGGTGATTCCGTGAAAAACGTTCAGCGCAGTGAATTGGAGCTGGGACCCCTCGAGGTCAAGGTAGACGGAAGTGTTGATCGTGCTCTTGGTCGCCTGAAGCGGGCACTGGCCCGCGAAGGCGTGCTGAAGGATGTAAAAAATCGCCGGTTTTACGAGAAGCCCAGCGTCAAGGAAAAGCGCAAGCGCCGTGAGGCCGAGCGTCGTCGCCGCCGTGCACTTCGCGCACCATCGCCGCGCTAACGTTACACAGTCCATCAGATGGATGCAGGCGTGTGCGCTCAGGTGTACGCGCCTTTTCTGTTTCGTGGGTCCGGGTTTGCCGCGCATCGCTTGACCAACGCGACGCGAAGCACTTAAGCACGCGCGCAGGTGGGCACATGTCGCGCATGCGCCCATCGCACCTTTTTCTACGCTCCTCGACCCGGAGACTCCCATGTTCTTTCTAGCGGACGCCGCTGGCGCGGTATCCTCAGCAGCGTCCACACTCCCTCCGCTGGGCTTTCCAGTCGTGGACGTCGTCATCTTTGCGGCTGCAGTGTTCTTTTCGATCGCAGTCGACCTGTTCCTGCACAAGGACTCCAAGGAAATCTCTCTCGGCAACGCGGCGATCTGGTCGGTATTCTGGATTGCGTTGTCCCTTGGCTATTACGCTTACATCTATTTCTTCCACGGGGATCATGGTCCCGCATACGCGAGCCTCTTCCTGGCAGGCTACGCGATGGAGAAGGTGCTGAGCATCGATAACCTGATGCTGTTCATGGCCGTCTTCTCGTACTTCAAGATTGAAGGGGCGCTACAGCATCGCATTCTGTACTGGGGCATTATCGGCGCCATCGTGTTCCGCGGTCTGTTCGTCGCGGCCGGGTCCTTGCTGCTCTACTTCGCGGGCTGGGCCGACCTGTTATTCGGCCTGTTCGTTATCTGGTCGGGCATTGCAATGCTGAAGGAAGCCCTGAAGCCAGAGGAAGACGACGATGAGGAAGAGGACTATAACGAGTACCAGATTGTGAAGATTGCCCGGAAGTTCTTCCCGGTGTTTCCGCGCCTGGACGGTAACCACTTCTTCATTTCGCGTCATCGTGCACAGGATCTGGCCGACCCCGAGACGGCCGCTTCTTTTCCAGCCAATGCAGTCACCTTCATGACGCCAGCGTTTGTATGCCTGCTGGTGATTGAAGCATCCGACATTCTCTTTGCGTTTGACTCGGTGCCGGCCGTTATCGCGATTTCACGCGAGCCGCTGATTGTCTACGCGTCCATGATCTTTGCCATTCTGGGACTGCGTTCGCTCTACTTCGTGCTGGCTGCTTTGACGAAGTATCTGGTGCACCTGGATAAAGCGGTCATCGGTCTGTTGTTCTTTATCGGCTTCAAGATGCTGGTTCATGCGTTCGTGAAGCTGGGAGAAAAGTTCAACATGAACGTCGACTTCCTGCACCAGCTTGAAATATCGCCGAACATGAGCCTGCTCGTCATTCTCGTGGTGCTGACGCTCGGCGTGATTGCGTCCGCGGTATTCCCTGCCAAGAAAGAAGCGTAACGTCATCGCGCTGAGAATTTAACCAGATCAGGCACCAGCTGCGCTGGTTCAGCGGCAATGTGTGTGCCGCGCGGCGACGCAAAAGCAGAAAAGCCCACTGGGAATCCCCAGCGGGCTTTTTTATGACTCGTACGGGATTCGAACCCGTGTATTCACCTTGAAAGGGTGATGTCCTAGGCCTCTAGACGAACGAGTCGGAAGAAGACGGCACGACACAACGAAGGAGTGACTCGTACGGGATTCGAACCCGTGTATTCACCTTGAAAGGGTGATGTCCTAGGCCTCTAGACGAACGAGTCAGGCCGATAAATTTTCAGTGGGTCGTGCAGGGATCGAACCTGCGACCAATGGATTAAAAGTCCACTGCTCTACCGGCTGAGCTAACGACCCAGTCAGCGTGGGCGGTGAACCTAACCCACGCGCACAACGGCAGGCAAGTACTTTATTGCCGGAGCGACAAGATTTTCGCAGGATTGACGATCGAGGCATAGGGGGCATACAAGCAGGCGGGCCGCTGGTTGCGGTCGCCTGAGGCCGAGGAGTACCTATGACAGCCGTTCGCTCGCTCACCCTGACGGTGGGTGGACAGTCACTGAATGTTCGCACCGATACCCCGGACGAAGTACTGGAGGATTGCAGAGCCATGGTCGAGGCTCGCATCGCGCATGTTGGCGGAGGAACCATGAGCGGGTCCGACGCACGAGTGCTTCTGCTGGTGGCTATGTCGCTCGCCGAAGAGGTCCGCCGGGAGAGGCAGACGCTGGCGACGCTTTCGGGGCGATTGCGCGAACGCGCCGACAGTGCGTTGCGCGATTTGGATAGCCAGGCCTTGTGACCTACGTGAGTGAGCAGGAGAGCAAAGAGCGCCTGCGCGCAAGCCTGACTCGGCAGCGTCGTGGTTGCATCGGGAGCCAGAGCCAGAAAGCGGGTGAAGAGATTGCGGAGCGGCTCGCGCCTTTGCTCGCCCCCTTTCGGCTCGTCGCGACCTTCATGCCTTTCGGTGGCGAGCCCGAATTCGCGTTCGCCCTGCATCGACATCTTCCGACGCATCAGTTCCTGTATCCGATCTGCGGCCCGTCCGAGCGCGAGCTGACCTTTCACTTCTCGTGCTCTCCGCCGAGCCGTCCGGGCCGATGGGGACTACGGGAACCCGAACTGCAGGCCCCGGTCGCCGACCCGCACGCCATCGAAGCCTTCCTTTGCCCCGGGCTCGCCTTCGACCGGCAAGGCGGACGACTGGGGATGGGTGCGGGCTACTATGATCGGTTCCTTTGTCGTATACGTCCTGATGCGCTGCTCATAGGAATCGGCTATAGCTGGCAACTTGTGGATCATGTGCCCATGGAAGCACACGACATTCGCGTTCATTACTTTGTTTCTCCGTCGGTGACCCTGCGCACACAAGCCGGGCTCAATACGACGAAACAGCTGGAGAATCCGTGACATACGTTTTGTACCTCGTCTGCCTCTTGGTGGGCGGCGTCGCAGGCTATCTGGCCGGCGCTGCAAAAGCCGGGCAGCAATCCCGTGAGCTTCAGGATCGAGCCGAGGCGGAAGCCTCGCGCATCCGTGAGGACGCTGCTCGTGACGCCGAACAGAAGCGTGCCGCCGCGGAGTCCGACGCGCGCACGCGCGCCGATGCCATTACCCGGAAAGCGGAGCTCGAAGCCGACGAAATTCGGCTCAAGGCCGAACGCGATGCGGACCGTGAGCAGAAGTCACGACGCGCAGAGATTGAGCGCACCGAGCAACGCCTGACCGCTCGAGAAGAGAAACTCGACGAGCGCGCCAGCGCCCTTGACCGCAAGCAGAACGAGCTCGCTGAAGAAGAGAAGCGCGTGGCGCGCGACAAGCAGTCATTTGAGGATCGCAACCGCAACCTGAAAGAACGCGAAGCGACCGTCGATACCCGCCTCACCGAAATTGCTGGTCTCACCCGCGAAGATGCACGAACCCAGGTCATCGCATCCATCGTGGATGAGGCTCGACTGTATGGAGCAAAGGCTGCGCGTCAGGTCGAGGAGCAGGCACTTGAGGAGGCTGAAAAGCGGGCCAAGAAGGTGCTCGCCGTCACGATTCAAAGGTATGCGGGAGAGTACGTCACCGAACGCACCGTCTCGGTGGTCAATCTGCCCAACGACGAGATGAAGGGACGCATCATTGGCCGCGAGGGGCGTAACATTCGCGCCCTTGAGACTGCGACCGGTTGTGACTTCATTATCGACGACACACCAGAAGCGATCATCATCAGCGCCTTCGATCCCGTGCGTCGCGAGGTCGCCCGCCTCTCCCTTGAGCGACTCATGGCTGACGGTCGTATTCACCCGGCCAGAATCGAGGAGCTCGTCGACAAGACGCGAATTGAAGTCGATAAGCTGACCAAAGAGTCTGGC
>JAGWVZ010000200.1 GCA_018970625.1 Myxococcales bacterium
CCGTGTCCATGACCTGAGAGGACGCGGAGGCCCACAGGTTATCCACAGGCTGGTCTGGGACCGTGGCGTGACCGGTAGCGTCACACGCGGGGGCTGCTGACCGGCTTTGTGTGCATCGCCCATCGACCGGGTGCCCGGTCTGATGGACATGGAGGTCTCAGGGCCGACAAGCGCCAGGGCGCTGCGACATGGGATGTGTCGCCTGGAGAACGACGGCGCCGACCTGAGACCAAGGTACGGGCGATGCGATGAGGCGGACTCAGAACGGCTGTTCGGACCGAATCATGAGCCGCAACGCCAACTTGTAGAGCGCGCTGTCGCGGGTGACGAGGCGCGGGCTGTTCGCAATGGCGTCGTCGAGCAGGCTGACGCGGATGGCGTCGCCGGCGGTGCCGACCATGACATCGCCGTCGGGCACCTTGACGCCTTCGATTTCGCCGAGCTGAACGACGTCAGCGGCGGCCGCGCCGAGCAGTCCGGCGAGGGTGTTGTCGAAAGCGGTGGGGCTGCCGCCACGCGCGATGTGACCGACGGAGTTCGCACGCACCTCCATGGGAGCGTCCAGATAGGCCTGAATGTCGGCGCACTCCTCGATCTTGCGCTGGAGCGACTGTACCCAGTCCTTGCCCGCTTTTTTCATGACACCTTCGGCGACGATGATGATGAAGTAGCGGTAGTCACGGCGTACGCCAGCGATGAGGCGGCGCACGATACGGTCCTGATCCCAGGTCTCTTCGATCTCGGGGATCGAGACGATGGCGGCGCCGCCCGCGATGGCCGACTGCAGTGCCAGCCAGCCGGCGGTGTTGCCCATGACCTCAAGGATGATGGCGCGTTTGTGGCTTTCGACGGTGTCGCGGATCTTTCGCATGGCGTCGACCACGTTGTTAAGCGCGGTGTCGTAGCCGATGGAGTAGTCGGTTCCCCAGATGTCGTTGTCGATGGTGGCGGGAATGCCGACGACGCGAAAGGGGCGATTCGGAAACGTTTGTCGAAATGTATCTGCGATGAGTCGCCCACCGCGAAACGAGCCATCACCACCGACGACGATGAGGTCGCTGACACCGAGCTGGTACAGGTTCACGACGGCCACCTTGAGGAAGGCCTCGCGGGCGTCCATGCGTTCGGCGTAGTGTGGGTGTTCGATGGGGGGTGCGATCAGCTCATTGACGCGGCCGGTGCCAATGAAGGTGCCGCCGCGGTGGATGATGTCGCGTACGGCGGAGCGATCGACATTACGGTCGCTGGAGGTATCGAGGCGGCCTGCGAGTCCGCGGAAGCCATCCCGGAAGAAGACGAGCTCGCGTTCTGGCTGCCGCATTTTGACAGCTCTGAAAGCGGCGCGGACAGCGGCGTTCATGCCTGGAGCGTCGCCGCCGCTGGTGAGGATTCCAACACTCATGGCTGCGCCTCTGGGCTCATCAACTGGGTATCAGACGTCAAACTGTGCACGCTCGAGAAGCTCACGGACGCGGAAGAGGAAGCTGTTGCCGAGGACCCCGTCGATAACGCGATGGTCGTAGGAGAGCGAGAGGTACATCATGGAGCGAATGCAGATGACCTCTTCACCGTTGATTTCACGCACGACGGGTCGGCGCACGATCTCGCCCATGCGCAGGATGCCGACCTGTGGCTGATTGATGATGGCGGCACCGAACAGTTTGCCTTTGCGACCAGGGTTCGAGACGGTGAAGGTGCCCCCGGCGAGGTCATCGACGGTGATCTTCTTGTCGCGCGCTTTCTCGGCCACCACCGCGACGGCTTTGGCGAGGGCGCCGACGGAGAGCTGGTCGGCGTTGCGAATGACCGGAACGACGAGCCCCTGCTCAGTCTCGACGGCGCAGCCAAGGTTTACGTCGGCCCGCTGAATGATCTCTTCGTCACCGACGACGGCGTTCATGCCGGGAAATTCGCGGAGTGCCATCACGGTCGCCTTCAGCACAAAGCCCAGCAAAGTCAGGGAGATACCCTCGGCCTGCAGACGATTTTTGTGTTTGAGGCGCAGGTCAGAGACGGGGGACATATCGACTTCGGCGAAGCACGGCACGTGAGGTGACACATGTTTGGAGTACACCATGTGCTCAGCCGTGATGGCTCTGCGCTTGCTGAACTTGATGACGGTATCGTTGGGGCCCTTCTCGATGGGAGGGGCCTTGTAGTGCTTCATGCCGGCAGGCGCTCCGAGCTTGCCACCCGGTGCAGCGGGGACCGTCGCGCTGACGAGCTGCGCGAGCTCCGGTGGCAGAGGCGGGTTTGCAGCCGGACGGGACGCGAGCGGAAGCGGCGCGATAGGACCGGATGGCGACGCGACGACACCGTCCGAGTTCCAGGGGTGATGCGAGGCTGCGCTGGGGGCGGAGGGTGGGACGGCGGCCATCGGCAGCGACATCACGGGTGCCGGGATGGCTACAGGGGCGGGAGCGACTGCCGGGAAAGCAGGCGGCGCGGGGATGGCGGGCCCTGCCGGTACAACTGGCGCGGCAACGACAGGCGCGGCGGGAGCAGGTGCCGGTGCGGCAGGGGGCGCGGCTGCCGGTGCGGGGGCTCCTCCTGCGAGCTCGGAAGGGTCCGTGACCATTTCAATGATGGCGGTACCCACGGCGACCGTCGTACCGGGCGCAACAAGGAGCGTCTTGACGTAGCCGGCTGCCGTGGAGGGAACTTCGGTGTTCGCCTTGTCGGTCTCGACTTCGACCAGCAGGGTCCCGTTCTCGACCTTATCGCCGGGCTTGACGAACCATTGGACGATCGTTCCCTCGACGACGCTCTCGCCGAGCTGCGGCATGACAATCTGACTGGCCATTGCGTTAATCTGCTGAGAAAGGGTCGATAGGCCGCCCTGTAAGGGAGTGGCGGCATCAAGGCGGACAAGCCGGTCGGTATAGTATCCGACCTGAAAAGTGCAAGCGACGTTCAATGGTCTGACCGCTTGCGAACACTGAAGGGATCGGCGGCAGACCAGACATCGCCGTAGGCTTCGCCCACGGCGTCGTGGAGCCCGTGCGCGTAGCTGGACATGGGGCTTTCATCGAGTCCGAGTCTGGACTCGGAGGCGAGCGCAGGAGACGCATACCCGGACAGGACGTCGGGGATTTCGGCGTCCGGGTCAGGAATCTGCAGCTCACTGTCGATCAGGGCCAGTCGGTTTCGCCATGTCTGGTCGAGGAGCCCGGCCGCGAAGAGCGCTCTCATCCAAAGGGATGGCAGGCTACCCTCGCCGGGGGCGTCGAAGTCGGCCCAATCGGTCTGTTCCTGCTCGAGGAGGGCGGCCAGCGTGTCTCTCAGGTCCTCGCGAGCCGCGATCTGCAAGACGAGCGGCCAGCCCAGCGCGCCGAGCGCGCTGGCGGGGATATCCACGAGCATGGTGCGGGTTGGACAGGGCAATGTGCCTACGAGGGCGGTGAGAGCGTCGCGGGCAGCGGACAACGACAATGCGCCTGGTGCCGCCCAGGCGCTCGCGGGAACGGCTGTCAGGCAGGGTCTGTGGCTGGTGCGCGCAGGAAGGGTTGTAAGCCAGCGGACCGATTCGCGGGGATCCAGAGCGATGCGATCTGCGGCGGCGTGGAGTATGCGGTCGGCAGGGAGCAACCCGGAGTCGGTGGTGACCCATCGCCTGAGCAGGTCCACATCGGACCGCAGCAGCTCCTGCATGCGTGCGTTACGCCAGAGGGGCCCATCGGGTTCGGGCACGTCGAGAATCGGGCGCAGGGCGGCGAGCGCTTCGGTGTCACGGGCGTCCCGGAGCGCCAGGGTTAGCAGGGCGGCACGAACGACCGCGGCGGCCTGTGGAATGGAGGTGGACGGTGCAGAAGGCAGGCGCTGCAGGTGTCGCTGTGCCTGAACGAGTCGCCCGCCCTGCCCTTCGGGCATCAGGAGTTCGATCTGGGTGACCGTGAGTTCATGCAATCGCAGGCGCAGAGAAGCAGCCTGCAGAGGGGAATAGAGCGACCAGAGCACGACGCTGTCCGAGTGAGGGTCTGCGTGCAGGTACCGAGCTGCCAGCGCGACGACGGCACACGGATTGACCGCGACACGTTCCCCTGAGACGGCGATCCACCCGGCATCACCGCAGGCCTGTTCAATGAGTCCAGCCAATCGCAGGGACGGAGCTTCCAGGTGAGCATCCAGGAGCGCAAGCAGGTCGATGTGACGCGGCGAAAGAGCGGGGAGTGCCTGAAGAAAGTCAGGATCGAGCCATCGCAACAGGTCGTCGGGATGCTGAATGTCCAACCGGGTGTATTTCTGGATGCGCGCTCTGGCTACAGGTGCGAGCAGCGTAACAAAAGCCTGGCAGCTGTCACGGAAGTGGGCAGCGGCAGACGCGAACAGCTGGTGGGTGCCAGGGGGCAGGTAATCAGATGTCATGAAAGGTATTCAACGCCATTACAACAGGTTGGAAGGTTGTGAACGAGTCGATCACAGCGTATAGTACGTGCCCGTTTGCGGGAACACCCCCACTCGGTTCAGGAACGTTTTCCCGATGGCTCATGATTGAATTGACTACAGGCAACCCATGATTCGCGTTCAGGTGATCAGTGGTCCTGATGTTGGCAAAGGAGGATTCTTCCTTTCCGGTCGGGTTCGTATTGGTCGGGCCGGTGCGAACGATGTGGTGTTGACCGACCCTCGCGTAAGCCAGAATCACCTTGAGATTCTGGTAGATGGCGGCGAGGTGATCGTTCGTGACAACCGCAGTCTTCACGGGACGGTGGTGCGGTCTGACGGGCGGATGACAGAGCTTCAGGATCACACGAACGCGCAAAGTGTTCGCATCTCGCGGAGCACTCAGCTGTCGCTGGGTGACACGATCCTGATGGTGGACGTTGATGTGTCGGAGATCTCACGGGCTCGGGGATCCATCTCGGACGCGCCTTCGTTTCTTCGCTCTACATTCGACGGCGATGACGCGGTGACGCGCCGGCTGCAGGCGAACGATCCTCGTCTGGGCAGCGTTTTTCTGCTGGCTCGCAGCCTGAATGCGGTGCGTGATCTGGATGAGATCTTTCAGCTGGTAGCCGACACGGTGTTCGCCAGTTTCTCGTCTTCGGAGCACTTTGCCGTGGTTGTTCCTGACGAACGCAACCCGTCGGCTCCTCTTCGTCCCTTGCGGGCGATTCGGCGGGGAGGGCAGCACGTGGCATCAGACGATGTGCGTCTGGCTAAACGTGTGCTGGATGATGCGTATCGGAACCGTCAGTCGATGCTGGTTTCGGGCGATGATCTCTCGAATGTGCCGCTTCAGGAGTCGGCGGGGCAGCGAATCAGCATGTGCATGGTGGTGCCTCTGGTAGGGCAGCGCGGTCCGATTGGCCTGATTCAGGTAGACAGTCGAAACACGCGTGGTGCGTTCGACTCGAACGATCTGGAGTTGTTGTCGGTCATCGCGAGCTCGACGGCGTTCGCGATGGAGCGAATCCGGCTGACCGAGAACGCGTATGAGATGTTTGAGGGGATGGTTCGCCTTTCTGTGTCGGTGATCGATGCGCGGGATCCATCGACCGTCGGACACTCGGAGCGAGTGGCGGATTATACGCTTCGTCTCGCGATGGCGGTGAATGACTGCAGCTCGGCGCCGTTCACCGATGTGCAGTTCTCGCGGGAAGAGCTGGTGGAGCTTCGTTACGCGGCGCTGTTGCATGATTTTGGCAAGATCGGCGTGAGCGAGCGTGTGCTGACCAAGGGCACCCGGCTGTGGGCTGGTCGTCTGGATACGGTGCTGGAGCGATTCGATGCCGTGCGTCAGTCGATGCGTCAGGCAGCCTGGAGTGAAGCGCTGGCTCGTGCGGAGCGCGATGAGCTGTCGGTGGGGGAGATTCGGACAACGGCGGAGCAGCTGTGCAAGAACCTGCTGCTGCAGCTGGACGACGCCGAGAAGGTGATTCGGGAGTTTCAACCGGGTCAGCCGCTGACGCCGCAGGCGAGGCAGCTTTTTCACCGGCTTGCTGGACGGACGTATCTGGATTCACGGGGACAGACCCGGCCGCTGCTGACGACCGAGGAGCTGGAGCACCTGTCGATACCATCGGGCACCCTGATCGCTGCCGAATGGCAGGAGATGCGCGGCCACGCATTGAAGTCACGCACGCACCTGATGACGATCCCGTGGGGTCCTGAGCTTCGTCGAATCCCCGAGATCGCGGGCGCTCACCACGAGAAACTGGATGGATCGGGATATCCCCACGGGCTGGCGTCGGCGCAGATCCCGCTGCAGACGCGCATCCTGACCATCGCGGATATATTTGATGCGACGACCGCGATCGATCGGCCTTACAGCGAAGCTTCGACTGTGACCAAAGCGCTTCAAATCCTGCAGTATGAGTCATCTGCAGGCATGCTGGACGTATCGCTGGTGGAGCTGTTCATTGAGCGGGTCGTACCGGACATCGTACAGGATTATCGACTTGCTCCTCGTTAGTCACCGCGCACAGAAGCCTTGCGAAGTGAGAACTTCGTTGTATGAGGGGGTTGTTTTCGGAGTGCGGCAGCCCGGGGAACACGATGGTTCCCCGCGGCCATGACTCTGTAAACGAATGAATTCATTGATTTTATACGGTTCATGCACGTACCGGTTTCAACGACTGGTTGCAGTTCGGCTTTCGGGGTGGTAGGTACAGACCTCACTTGCGAGCCTTCCTGTGCGTGCAATTCGCTCCGCAGCGACGTTGGATTTATGCCTCGCCTTCTTCTCAGTCTTTTCTTTGTGTTCGCCGCCTGGCTGGCAGGGTGTGGGCTTTCGCCCCGCGACCGAGCCGTGTCGGACGCCAACGACTCGATCCGTGGAGTGGAAGAGGCTGGTCAGGCCGTCGCCGACGCCATCAACGGGCTGCCCGAAGAGAATCTGGC
>JAGWVZ010000201.1 GCA_018970625.1 Myxococcales bacterium
GCCGAGGCTCCACGCCTGAACGAACAGGCGATCGACCTTGTGCCATGGTCGCGACTTTCGGCCTCGGCCGTCCGCAGTACTGCGCTGTGGCCTCGCGAAGATCAGGTCGCCATCGCCACCATTCGCGATGACGCTGACACGACCGCTTTCGCGGCCCCCGCCGACACCGCCGTCACGCTCTGTATTGACTGGCAGCCCTGGGTCACGGCCGCCCTGCTACTGGACGAGGTGCGCGTGAATGCGAGCACCGACGCGTTCCCCATAGAGGTGCGTTCGGTTCCCGCTTGCGGGGTTCAGACAGGTGCCGTCGCGCTCGGTACACTGGCCGACCCGGCGAACCCGGTGCTGTCGCTGTCGCTGGCGCCTGCAGGAGCCCTGGAGCTGGCGCTCGCGCCGGGCGCCAATGTTCAGGTTGGACAGATTCAGGTGTTTTCGCGCGATGCCCGGGCGCTGCCGCCCGCCCTGCCCCTCGACGTTTCGACACGCAGCCTGGTGGGCGGCGTGATTGAGGGGTTTTATGGGGTTCCGTGGAGCTGGCGCGAGCGCGAAGATCTGCTTCGGGTGATGGCGCAGGGCGGCCTGCAGACCTATGTGTACGCTCCCGAAAGAGACCCGCTGCACCGCGACGAATGGCGTGGCGAGTATCCGCAGGCGTTTGTGGACCGTTTCGGACAGCTCGCCGTGTTTGGCGAGTCGCTCGGTGTGAACGTTTATTTCGGCATCAGTCCGTTCATCGACTACGACGATTCGGCCGATTACCCGGTGCTGCTGCAGAAAATGCAGCGGTTTGTAGCGGTGGGTCTTCGCGGCGTCATGTTGCTGGCCGACGACATCGAGGACGGCGTCGACCGCCCGATCGATGCCGCGCTTGGCGCGCTGCACGTGGATGTGGCCAACCGTCTGCTGGCAGACCTGCGTGCCGAAAATCCGGAGATCGAGCTCTGGTTTGTTCCGACGGTGTACAGCGACGAGCGCCTGACGACGTGGCCGCAGGGCGAGGCATATCTGGCCGAAATGACCGGATTGAACGCCGATATCGAGGTGCTGTGGACAGGCCCGGGGACGTTCAACCGCACGCTGGATGCGTCGGATTTGGAGGTGGTTTCCGGTATTATCGGGCGCACCCCTTATATTTGGGAAAATTACTGGGCGAATGACGCCGGTGACGGCCTGTTTGGTCGCATCCTGCTGGCGCCGACCGAGGGACGCGACGCGTCGCTGCTGCCAGCCGTGCGGGGCATTGCCCACAATCCACTGATACAGGGCGCACTTACGCGTCTGAACATCGCGGGGTTCGCGGCGTGGATGGCCGCCCCGTCGCTCTCGCCCGCAGAACAGCGGCGGCGCGCAGTAGAATCCGAAGTGCAATTCGCGCTGCGGGCGGGTGGCGACCCCTCGCTGGCGCCGACGCTGGACCTGCTGATGAAGCTCTTCGATGGCCATGGTGAGCGCGCGCCGGCCTTTGAGCAGCTTGCCGCTGCCGTAGAGAGTGTGCTGGCGCTCGATTCGCTGAGCGATGTGTCCATTCCGGCGCTGCAGCTGGCGCTGCGCACGTTTGCCGACATGGCCTCTGTCCAGACAACGCTCTACCACTCGACCGCGCATCCCGACCTCGTGGACGACGCGTTTTTTCCGTTGCGCCGAGTGACCGCTGACGGCGTGTTCGCGCTGGCTCGGCTGATGCAATTCCGCGAGCTTGTCGCTGGCCGGCCCGACGGTATCTGGGCAGCCGTTGCGGCGCAGGCGACGGCCGACGCCGACGGCAACCGGTTTCAGTACTCGGTGGGAGTCCCCGCGCGGCTGGACGCGCTGCTGAACACGGACCTGCGCGCCTCCCTGGAGTCGTGGACACTTCCGGCGTTTGACAGCCCGTGCACGGTCGGGAACGAGAGCGTCTGGCCGCTGGACGCCGAGTGGGTGTGGGCGGCGGGGCTGCCGGGCGGGTCGCAGGAAGGCGCCGATGCCCTTCGATTCACGGCCGACCACCCCGGGGTGTACAACGTGACCGTGGTCGCCACGCGCTCATCGCCAGCTGTCGGCTGGTCGGTGCACCGGCAGCGCGTTACCTGCCTGTAGGCACGCCATGGCTGTTTGATGGAGCTGCAGCCCTTCAGGGCGGTTGTCTGGCTGGGATTTGTGCTTGACGCGAACGTGGCTCGACCGCATGGTGGCGCCCATGGCTGTTTCCTTTCCCCACTGTTCTCTCTGCCCGGCACCGACGCTGGCGCTGCACCCTGTTCTGGCAGGGGGAACCATCGGAAACACCTCATTCGCTCACGTGCTATGCCTATGTAACGCGAGCGCCCGACTCTGACGCTGTCCTGAATACTGCGCAGATACCGGGTGCCCGTTTCGCGACTCTCTCTCGTGAGCAGCGCCCTGGTATATGTGTCCGCCGACCCCGGAGCCCCCTGTGAGTCCCAACAAAATCCGACGTCCCGAAACCAGCAGTGAGCGCATCATTGTTTTTGATACCACGCTTCGTGACGGTGAGCAGTCACCCGGCGCTACGCTGACGTCTTCCGAGAAACTCGAGATCGCCCGTTCGCTGTCGCGTCTGGGTGTGGACGTCATTGAGTCGGGCTTTCCGGCGGCCTCACCCGACGATTTCGCCGCCGTGCGTGCCATCGCCGACGAGGTCGGTAACGACGTGCCCCACGGGCGTCCGACGGCGACGCCGCCCACGATTTGCGCGCTGGCTCGCGCCACCGAGAACGATATCCGTACGTCGTGGGATGCCATCCGCACGGCGAAGTCACCCCGCATTCACACCTTTCTGGCGACCTCGCCCATTCACATGAAGCACAAGCTTCGGCTTGAGCCCGAGGCCGTGCTGCAGCGCGTACACGAGATGGTCAGCCTTGCCTCATCGCTCTGTGCCGACATCGAATTTTCGGCCGAAGACGCGGCGCGCAGCGAGCCCGATTTTCTTTGTCAGGTTTTCGGGGTCGCCATCGCGGCGGGCGCGACCACCATCAATGTGCCCGATACGGTGGGGTACACCACGCCCGAAGAATATGCCGAATTAATTCGCCATATTCGAGCGCACACGCCGGGCATCGAAAAGGCCATTATCTCGACTCACTGCCACGACGACCTGGGGATGGCCGTGGCCAACACCCTCGCGGGACTGCGTGCTGGTGCCCGGCAGGTAGAGGTGACGATCAATGGCATTGGCGAACGCGCTGGCAACGCCAGTCTCGAAGAAGTGGTGATGGCACTGCGTACGCGCGAACATTTCTATCGCATGTCGACGGCCATTGACGCGACCGTGCTGTGTCGAACCAGCCGGCTCGTGAGCAACCGCACGGGCATCGTGGTGCAGCCCAACAAGGCGATCGTGGGTGCCAATGCGTTCGCGCATGAGTCCGGAATTCACCAGGACGGCATGCTCAAGAACGCGCAGACCTACGAAATCATGCTGCCCGAATCGGTTGGTGCCACCGCTACGAAGCTGGTCATGGGCAAACACTCAGGGCGCCATGCGCTCGCAGTAAAACTGCGTGAGCTGGGGTACGCGATCGAAGGGAAGGGGCTCGATGAGGCGTTCGCCCGCTTCAAGGCGCTCTGCGACAAGAAGAAAGAGATCACCGTGGGCGACCTGGAAGCGCTGGTCGCAGACGACAGTTCGCACGCCGAAAATGGGTTCAGCCTGGTCGCGCTTCAGGTCGCCAGCGGCACGATTGGCATGCCAACTGCTTCGGTGCGCGTGCGGCGCCCCGACGGCACGATCGTCACCGCGGCGGCCGTAGGCACGGGCCCGGTCGACGCCGCTTACAAGGCCGTGGACCAGATTGTGGCCGCACCCGGCCGCCTGCTGGAATTCACGATTAACGCCGTTACCGAGGGCATTGACGCGCTCGGCGAGGTCAGCGTGATGGTGGGCCTTGACCGCGATGCCGACTCGGATGGCGACGCCGATATTCACGAGCCGTTTAATCCACAGCGTGGACAACAAATGGCGCGTGTGTTCCATGGTCGCGGCGCGGATACCGATATTCTGGTCGCCAGCGTAAAGGCGTATCTGGCTGCCCTGACGAAATTGACGAACGCCCTGGCTACCTTTCAGGCCACCGCTGCGGAGTAATCGCATGCGTCCGACAACCCTGTTCGAGAAGATCTGGCAGCAACACATCGTTGCCGAGGCTCCCAACGAGCCAGCCGTCCTGTATATCGATCTGCATCTCGTTCATGAGGTGACCTCGCCTCAGGCATTTGCAGGCCTTCGGAAGCGCGGCATCGGCGTGCGTCGCGCTGACCGCACGGTGGCCACGATGGACCACTCCACGCCAACCGTTCCCATTTCAAGGGCCGAGCTCGCCGCGAAAGACCCCGAGGCGGCCGCACAGCTCAGCGCACTCGAGAAGAATTGCGCCGAATTCGGGATTCCGCTGTACGCGCTCGGTTCGGAGCATCAGGGCATTGTGCACGTCATTGGCCCGGAGCTGGGTTTGACGCAACCCGGTACAACCATTGTCTGTGGCGATAGTCACACCGCGACACACGGGGCATTTGGTGCGCTGGCGTTTGGCATTGGTACCAGCGAGGTTGAGCACGTGCTGGCAACCCAGTGCCTTTTGCAGCGCAAACCCAGAACCATGAATATTCGGGTTGAGGGCACGCTGCAGCCTGCGGTCACAGCGAAAGATATTATTCTCGCCATTATCGCGAAAATTGGCGTCGGCGGCGGTACAGGACACGTCATCGAATATTCCGGTAGCGCCATTCGCGCGCTCGACATGGAATCGCGCATGACCATCTGCAACATGTCCATTGAAGCCGGGGCACGGGCCGGGCTCATCGCGCCCGATGAGACCACGTTCGCCTGGTTGCAGGGCCGTCCCAACGCGCCAGCCGGCGACGCGTGGAACAAGGCCCTCGAACGCTGGCGAGCCCTGAAAACCGACGATGGCGCCCAATTCGACACCGTCGTGGAGATCGACGCCTCGACCCTCTCCCCCATGGTCACCTGGGGTACTCACCCGGGGCTCGGCATTGGCGTGGATGGGCGTATTCCGACGGCCGAAGAAATTGCCGACCCACTGGAGCGCGTCACGCACGAGCGCGCGCTCCGATACATGAACCTGAATGCCGGCCAGGCGATCGCCGGGCAGCCGATTCAGGTGGTGTTCATTGGCTCCTGTACCAACTCCAGAATGACGGACCTGCGCGCGGCGGCGTCCATCCTGAAGGGTCGAAAAATCGCTCCCGGGGTGCGCATGCTCGTTGTACCCGGATCGGTCAAAGTAAAGACGCAGGCCGAAGCCGAGGGCCTGGACCGCATTTTCCGCGACGCCGGCGCCGAGTGGCGGGACGCCGGGTGCTCCATGTGCATCGCCATGAACGGTGATCAACTCGCGCCGGGGGAATATGCGGTCAGCACCAGCAACCGCAATTTCGAGGGGCGGCAGGGCAAAGGCAGCCGCACCTTTCTGGCCTCACCGCTGACGGCGGCCGCTTCAGCCATCGCCGGACACGTTGCCGACCCGCGCGCGTTCGCAGGAGGCCTTTGATATGTATACCGTTATTCAGTCACACGCTGTCGCGCTGCCGTCGTCTGACGTCGACACCGATCAGATTATCCCCGCGCGATTT
Source organism: Myxococcales bacterium (assembly GCA_018970625.1). Next base: position 5,596 of record JAGWVZ010000201.1, read on the forward strand.
CTGAAAGTCATCGACAAGCTCGGTCTGGGACGAAATCTGTTTGCAGACTGGCGATACCTGCCAGACGGCTCAGATAACCCGGATTTTGTTCTGAATCAGCCGGCGTCGCAGGGCGCGCAGATTCTGGTCGCCGGCGACAATTTCGGGTGCGGCTCTTCGCGTGAGCACGCCCCATGGGCGCTTGTCGGGTGGGGTTTTCGAGCCATTATTTCGACCTCATTCGCAGATATTTTCAAGAATAATGCCCTGAAAAATGGTCTGCTACCGATTTCGGTGCCCGCTGATGTGCACGCCCGCGCCATGCAGCTTGCCAGCACCGGCGGCGTATTCGAGGTCAATCTCGACACCCAGCTTCTGCGTCTCCCCGACGACACAGAAGTAGCGTTTGTGATCGATGCCTTTGCGCGCAAATGCCTGATACAGGGGGTCGATGAGCTGGGTTATCTGTTGTCTCTCGAAAAAGAGATTGCCGCGTGGGAAGCTCGGGCGGCAGCGGTTGGAGGTCAGGCATGAGCGCACGCATTGTTCTTCTGTCCGGCGACGGCATAGGACCCGAGGTTGTCGCAGCAGGGCGGCGGATTCTGGAGCGAGTCTGCTCGCAGGCGAATCTCGCCGTGGAGTTTGACGATGAGCTTATTGGTGGTGCGGCCATTGATGCGACCGGCATGCCGCTGCCCCCGGCCTCACTCGAGGCGGCCCGACGCGCCAACGCCATCCTGCTGGGTGCGGTCGGTGGCCCCAAGTGGGATATTCCCGGCGCAAAGGTGCGCCCCGAACAGGGACTGCTCTCGATTCGCAAGGCGCTCGGGCTCTTCGCCAACCTGCGTCCCGTGCGGGTCACGGAAGCCCTCGCCGATGCCTCGCCGCTCAGGCGAGAGCTGGTGGTCGGCTGCGACATCATGTTCGTGCGCGAGCTTACCGGCGGCGTTTATTTCGGAGAGCCTCGCGTGGAAGGCGACGACGCTCTGGACAGCATGAAGTACCAGCGCCACGAGGTCGAACGTGTGGTGCGGCTGGCGTTCTCGCTGGCGCAGGCCCGACGTCGCAAGGTGACCTCGGTCGACAAGGCCAACGTGCTGGCTACCTCGCGACTGTGGCGCAAAGTGGCAACCGAGATCGGTGCCGAAAACCCCGGCACCACGCTGGAGCACCAACTGGTAGACTCCACGGCCATGCGGTTGTTGACGCATGCCTCCACGTTTGACGTGATCGTCACCGAGAACCTGTTTGGTGATATTCTCACC
>JAGWVZ010000202.1 GCA_018970625.1 Myxococcales bacterium
CGCGCAGCCGTGGGCCAGAGACCTTGCCGTGGTGTTCGATGCCACCAGCGCGAAGGCGCATGAGCACCACGCAGCCCTGCTCGCTCGTGAAGGTATCAGGGCGGTGGATTTGACACCCGCTGCGGTCGGTCCAGGGGTGGTACCGGTCGCCAACCTGACCGGGCATTTGAACGCTCCTAATGTGAACATGGTGACATGCGGCGGACAGGCGACCATCCCTGTCATCTGGGCAATTTCGGAGCACACGCGTGTCATGTACGCCGAAATTGTGGCGTCTATCGCCAGTCGCTCGGCTGGCCCCGGTACCCGCGCCAATATTGATGAGTTTACGGTCACCACCGCCCGGGCTGTCGAGACGATCGGTCGGGCAGAGCGCGGAAAGGCCATCATTATCCTCAATCCGGCCGACCCACCGCTCATCATGCGGGACACCGTGCATGTGTTCTGTGAGACCGCCGACCCTCATATTCTGACGCAGGCGGTCGAAAAAGTCGTCGCCCGTGTCGCACGTTATGTCCCCGGTTATCGGCTGGTGCAAAAGCCGGTCTTTGAGGCTTGGTCTGCCGAACCCCTGCGCATGCCCGGTTATCCGGCACAGAATGGCTGGAAGGTCAGCGTATTTCTGGAGGTTCGCGGCAACGGTGACTACCTGCCACCCTATGCGGGGAATCTTGATATCATGACCGCCGCAGCGCTTCGCACCGGCGAAGTGCTCGCCTGTGGACCCGGAGCTCACGATGTCTGAAACCGTCACCCGACCCCTGATTCAGGATGTCACGCTGCGTGACGGAATGCATGCCATCGGGCACCAGTATACGGTCGACGACATGGTCAGTATCGCCACCATGCTCGACCGCGCCCGCGTCGACCTGATCGAGGTGTCGCACGGCGATGGACTGAATGGTAATTCGTTTAATTACGGATTTTCCCGACATACAGAAGAAGAATACATTACCTCCGTCGCCTCCGTGTTGACGCATGCCCGGCTCGCGGCACTACTGTTGCCCGGTATTGGCACCATTGAGGACATTCGTAGGGCAAAAGAATGGGGCGTGACCACCATTCGAATCGCCACCCATTGCACCGAAGCCGATATCTGCAGGCAACACGTTGAAGCGGCCCGCAACATGGGGCTGGACGTCGCCTGCTTTCTGATGATGGCGCATCAGATTCCTACCCGTGCCCTTGTGGATCAGGCGCGGAAAATGGAGTCATACGGCGCGAATTGTGTCTACGTGACAGACAGCGCCGGTGCCCTTCTCATGGAGGAAACGCGCGAGCGAATTGTCGCGTTTCGCGACACATTGCAATGCGAAGTCGGGTTTCATAACCACAGTAACCTCGGACTTGGGGTCGCCAATACCGTCATCGCCACACAGTGTGGTGCGCACCGGATTGATGCCTCACTCGCGGGAATGGGTGCCGGAGCCGGCAACTGCGCACTGGAAGTATTGATCGCCGTCCTGCATCGCATGGGGATCGACACCGGCGTAGACCTTTACCCCCTGCTCGACTGCGCCGACAAAATCGTGCGCCCGTTGCAGCAGCGTCCGGTCATGACCGACGGAAATGCTCTGATGTTAGGCTATGCAGGGGTTTATTCTTCATTCCTGCTGCACGCCGAAAAAGCGGCTCGCCAGTTCGGGGTCGACGCACGCGACATTCTGGTCCGACTCGGGGAGCGACGCATGGTAGGCGGTCAGGAAGACATGATTGTGGATGTCGCGCTGGAGCTTGCCGGCGCACGAAATGCGGAGGGTGCATGAGCGGCATTGGATTTCTGAACCGTTCCGGCGGCGGTATGGCCCGGAGCGAAGTGGAACGCATTGCTGACGCCCTTCGGGCCGCCGCCGATGCCGGAACGACGGTGTTACAATCCGAGCTCTACCCCACACCGATCACGCTCGAAGAAGCCTATCGGATTCAACATTATCAGGCGACCCGCACCGGGCCGCGTGCAGGACTGAAGATGGGGCTGACCAGCCGCGCCAAAATGCGGCAGGTCAATGTGGAATCGCCCATCGCCGGATTTCTGCCGCAATCTGCTGCCTGCGACGATGGGGCCCCCATTTCCATGAGCGGAATGGGCCAGCCGCGCGTTGAACCCGAGATCGTGTTCGTGATGGGCCGGGACGTCGACGGCCCGCTTACTGCAGCTCAGGCGTTCGACGCAGTCGCCTGGGTCGGTATCGGTATCGAGATACTCGACAGCCGCTATCGTGATTTCAAATTTACACTTCCCGATGTTGTGGCCGACAATACCAGCGCCAAGAAATTCGTCACCGGCGGAACCTGGCTCCGCATCGCTGACGTCAACCTCGAAAACCTCGGCATGGTCATGGAGGTCAACGGCATCCCTCGTGGCTATGCCAGTACGGCGGCGATTCTGGATCACCCGATTCGTTCGCTTGTCGCGCTAAGCAAGCTGGCCACCAGATTCGATGAGCCAGGATACTCGTGGACACAGCCCATGTTCCCTCTGCGGCGAGGCGAGCTTGTTCTGGCTGGAGCGCCCATGGAAGCCGTCCCGGTAAAGGCAGGGGATTCGGTCACGATTCGCTGTCAGAAACTCGGTTCTGCCACCGCCAATTTTTGCTGAGGTAACCCATGGCCCTTTGCGCACCGTTCAATCTGAACGCCTGGATCAACGACAACCGCGACGCACTCAAGCCGCCCGTGATGGCCAGGCGCGTCTTCGAGGATGCCGAATTTATTGTGATGGTCGTGGGTGGGCCGAATTCCCGGACCGACTACCATATCGATCCAGGGGAAGAGCTCTTCTATCAATTGGAAGGCGACATGGTCCTGAAGGTCGTCGACGACGGTGAAATGAAAGACATCGTGATTCGTGAAGGGGATATGTTTCTTCTGCCACCCTGGATTCCCCATTCACCCCAACGTTTCGCGAACACCGTTGGGCTGGTGGTGGAGCGCAAACGAACCGATACCGAACAGGACGGTGTGCGCTGGTATTGCGAGTCGTGCGGTAGCACCGTTCGCGAGGCCTGGTTCATTGCTTCGCAGGGCGGATTTCTTCCTCAGCTGAACGCCGCGATTCAGGAATGGAAGACAAACGAATCACTCCGTCAGTGTCCGTCGTGTGGACACATTCAGAAGCCGTGATCGCATGAAGCGAATCGATATTCACACCCATATCCTGCCACCCTCCTGGCCCGATCTTCGCGAGCGATATGGATATGGCGGCTGGGTTCATCTGGAGCACTGTGGCGCGTGTCGGGCGCGCATGATGCGCGATGGCGTGGTGTTCCGCGAAATTGAATCGAATTGCTGGGACCCAGCAGACCGCATTCGGGAGTGTGATGAACACGGCGTGGACGTTCAGGTGCTCTCTACGGTGCCCGTCATGTTTGGTTACTGGGCCCGCGCCAACGACACATGGGATTTGTCACAGCTGCTGAATGACCACATGGCGTCGGTCGTGGAGCAACATCCAGAGCGCTTTGTCGGACTGGGAACGCTCCCCATGCAGGCGCCCGAACTGGCCGTAAAAGAGCTGGAACGCTGTATGGGTTCTCTCAAGCTCGCCGGTGTTCAGATTGCTACGCATATCAACAAGACCAATCTGAACGATGAGCAGCTGTTTCCGTTCTGGGAAGCCGCCGAATCGCTGAGCGCAGCCATCTTTATTCATCCGTGGGATATGATGGGGAGCGGCGATATGCCCGACTACTGGCTTCCCTGGCTTGTCGCCATGCCTGCGGAGACCACGCGTGCCATTTGCTCGATTCTCATGGGCGGTATTCTGGAGCGATACCCGAAACTACGTCTCTGTTTCGCGCACGGTGGCGGCTCGTTCGCCGGCACGGTCGGACGTATCGAACGCGGGTTTCACGCTCGCCCGGATTTGTGTCAGGTCCGCACCAACGTACGACCCTCTGAATTTCTGGACAAATTCTGGGTGGATTCGCTCGTTCACGACGAAAGAGCCCTACGACTCATTCTGGAGGTCTTTGGCGAAGACCAGGTTTGTCTGGGCTCAGATTACCCCTTTCCACTCGGTGAAACGGTACCCGGCACGCTGATCGCCAAAGCCCTTCAACATCCGGGAGTTCGGCGTAAAGTGCTGTGGGAAAACGCTTTTCGATGGCTGGGAACCGCTCCACCGCGCACGCCAGCCTCGGACCACCCAAACGAGTAGCACATGCATGCTGTACGATTCGACTGGTCGAAACCTGTAGATATCGCCATTCCCGTCTGCTTCTCGCAGCCCCAGACCCGCGCGTGGGGTATCGCGCCGGCCACACAGCAGCCCTGGCGTGACGGCTCATTTGTCGGCGAAATCACCGAGGGCGGCTCTGTAAATTGCCGGGAAATGCGCATCGTGGCCCACTCGGCAGGGACGCACACGGAGTGCGTGGGGCATGTTGTGGCGGACCCCGTCACCATGGCAGATGTCATCCTTCGACCTGTGTCGCTTGCAGCCTTGATTACGGTCCCCTTGCACCCTCTCGGGGCAAGCGGAGACACCTACGGAGGGACGTCGCTCGCAGATGACGCCGTCATTTCAGCCCGTTCACTTCAACATGCCCTGCGCGCTATCGGTAACCCACCAAGCTCCGAATTTGCGACCGGCGCGCTCGTGTTGCGAACGCAACTCGACGGTGTCACCCGGGTCGGACACGACTGGTCAAACTCCAACCCTCCGTATCTCACCGATCAGGCAATCGACGTTCTGCGCGACGCCGGATTTATGGATTTGCTGCTGGACATTCCGTCGGTGGATCGCGAGTGGGATGGAGGCGATCTTCCCTCCCATCACCGCTGGTGGGATTTGCCGGCAGGTGTGCGACGTCTTCAGGGGACCACCTGCAACAGAACCATCACCGAGCTCATTGACGTTCCAACGACGGTTGCGGATGGGTGGTATGGGCTGTTGCTGCAGGTGCCCAGCATCGCGTCCGATGCGGTCCCGTCTCGCCCGGTTCTTTACCCGCTGCTCGCATCGGCAAACGATGGTGATACCCATGCCTGAGTCTCTGCTGTCCAGCGCAGCCCGACTGGACGAACAGTTCGGCAGCAGTTGTCGCCGCGAGTCATTCCTGTTTCCACAACATCAGGGTCAGGACGTCATTTATCTCTGCGGAAACTCGCTGGGGCTGCAGCCCATCACCACACGACAGCTGCTTACCGAAGAACTGGATGCCTGGGCCGAGCTCGCCGTCGAGGGTCACTTTCACGGCCGCCGCCCCTGGTTTGCGTATCATGAACCCGCGCAGCAGCTGGCAGCACCGCTGGTCGGTGCCCTGCCGCACGAGGTCGTCATGATGAACACGCTCACCGCAAACCTGCATCTGCTCATGGTCTCGTTTTATCGGCCCACGCCGCAGCGATTCATCATTCTCACCGAAGCGGGCGCGTTTCCATCCGACCGACAGGCGCTCCGCTCTCAGGCCATTCACCACGGTCTTGACCCCGACGTAGCGGTCGTCGAACTCGTACCCCGGGAAGGCGAAGAGGTGCTGCGCGACTCCGATATTCTGGATGCCATCGCCCACTACGGGCCCCGCCTCGCGCTCGTCATGATGGCCGGCGTTCAGTTCCGTACCGGGCAGGTATTCGATCTTCAGGCGATCACCGCAGCCGCCCACGCGGTTGGCGCTCTGGCCGGCTTTGACCTCGCCCATGCGGCCGGTAATTTGCCGCTTACGCTTCATGAGGACGGCGTCGACTTTGCTGTCTGGTGCTCATACAAATACCTGAACTCCGGCCCCGGGAGTATCGGAGGCGCCTTTGTTCATGACCGCCACGCCGACAGCGCCCTGCCCCGGTTTGCCGGATGGTGGGGCCACGAGCCATCTACCCGTTTCCAGATGACGGGCGATTTCCATCCGCAGCGCGGAGCTGCCGGATGGCAGCTGTCCAACGTACCGGTTTTTTCGACCGCCCCCTTTCTGGCGTCCGCGCGACTCTTCATCGAAGTGGGAATGCAGAACCTTCATGCGCGGTCGGTCGCCATGAACGATTTCTTCAGGGCGGCCCTGGCATCAGAGCTGCCCGATGTTCAGGTCGTGACCCCGTTGTCGCGGTTGCGCGGCTGCCAACTGAGCCTTCGCGTCCATACCGAGGCGCGCCCTGTGCAGGAGCGGCTCATGGCTTTGGGAATCGTCACCGATTTTCGGCCTCCGGATATCATTCGAGCCGCGCCCGTCCCACTGTACAATACATTCTCCGATATCGCCCGGTTTGTCGCCGCGCTGCGTGAGGTACTCGCATGAGCAAACCCACCATCACCATTGTAGGTGCAGGCCTCGCAGGCTCACTTCTGGCTATTTTTGCGGCTCGTCGCGGCTTCTCGGTGCACGTCATTGAGCGCCGCCCTGACCCGCGTGGCCAAACGTGGGTCGAGGGCAAATCCATCAATCTGGCGCTGTCCATGCGCGGTTTGACCGCGCTGCACTCGGTGGGTCTGCGCGAACAGGTCGAGACTTTTGCCCTGCCGATGGCGGGTCGCATGATGCACAGCGTTGAGGGAGAGACGACATACCTTCGCTATGGCGCCGAGGGGCAATCCATTCTGAGCGTCTCGCGCCGCCTGCTGAACGAAACCTTACTGAACGCCGCTTCGGACCTACCCAACGTCCGCTACACGTTCGAGACGAGATGCGCGGACATCGACCTTGAAACGGGGCGCCTGACGCTGGAGAGTCACGGACGCACGTGGAATGAGGAAGGTGGATTTGTGGTCGGTGCCGATGGTGCATTCTCTGCGGTTCGGGCTCGCATGGTCCGCACCGATCGCTTTACCTATAGTCAGACA
>JAGWVZ010000203.1 GCA_018970625.1 Myxococcales bacterium
CCGCGTGCGCTGCCGCTGTGGGTGCGCGAACGGCTGGCTCAGTTTGTGGAAGGTTGCGGCGCCTTCGAGGGTGGGAGCATTACCCTCGTGATGGCGGTGCTCACGGAGCGCGACGATGTGCACGATCCGCTGGCAGACGAGCTGCGCAGCCTGACCGACGCCCACTGGGTGCTGGACCGCGGCCGCTCTGAAGCGGGCACATGGCCGCCGTTCGACATAGGCCGAAGCGTCACTCGGCTGGCCGATTTGCAGGGCGGCAGTACGATTCAGCAGGCGCGCGAATCCCTTCGGCAGGCGCTCGCGCTGGTCGAGCGGTCACGCGACGCCATCGAGCTGGGGGTGTACCGAAAGGGCGAATCGGCCGAGCTGGACCTCGCGATCGAACTGGAACGGCACTGGACGCGTCTCGCGCAGCGGGTCGGCATGGAGCAGGGCGCGGCCGAGCAGGCATTGTTACGCATGATGCAGCCATGGCTGGCATCGCGGGCTCGGCCCATTGCAGCAGGTGACGAGCCATGAGCAGCTCGCTGAGGCGTCTGGCCAAACGGTATGAGCTTCGCGCGATGACAGCGCGTTTGCGCCTGGAGCGATTGCTGGTGCAGCAGCAGCGCGAAGAAGCTGACACGCGCACCGAAACCTCGGATTGGCTGGCGTGGCTGGACAGGCAGGGCTGGGACGGGTCGGACGAGCGGCGACGTCGGGTCATTGAGCAGTCCGATCGGGGTGCGCTGCACCTCGCGGAGCTTCGGCAGCGCCATGAGTCTGAGCGTAACGACCTGAAAGCAGAGTGGGTGGCGCTGGACGAAACGACACGATTGTTGAATCGTGTCGCGAGTCGTCGTGCCCGTCGAGCCATGGAAACGGGAGGCGAACCATGAACGCAGGCAACATGTTCGAAGAAAGCGGTCAGGTCACCATCGAAGGCGAAGTCGAACGTGTACGTTACGCGTCGGACGGCGATGAATTTCAGATTGTGGTGGTGCGGGAGAGTGCGCGCGTCAAAACCGTGGTGCTGGTGCGGCACGCCGGACTTCGTGAGGGTGAACACGTCAAGGTGACGGGTACGATTCGGTTGCATCGCGGTGAGCAACAGCTTCATGCGGAGCGCATTGAGCGCCCGCTTCCTGCGACACGTGAAGGTCTGGTGAGTTTTCTGGCATCGGGGGTTCTTCCGGGCGTGCGCGAAAAAATGGCGCAGCGAATTGTCGAAACGTTTGGCGATGAAACCCTGTCTGTACTCGATGAAGCGCCCGAACGACTGCGGGAGATTCGCGGCCTGGGTACGGCGAAGCTGGATGTGATTCGTGACGCGTGGGGACGCGCCTTTGGCACCCGCTCGGTGATGGTATTTCTTCAATCCCATGGTATTTCGACCACATGGGCGAATCGAATTGTGAGAACGTACGGCGATCGTGCGGTCACCGTGATTCGCGAAGACCCTTATCAGCTGGCACGGGATATTCGGGGAATTGGATTTCGTTCTGCCGACCGAATCGCGCTGCGTACCGGGATTTCTGCCGACGACGCGAGGCGCGTGCGGGCAGGGCTCGAGCATGGGCTTTACGAAGCGGAGCTGCAGGGGCACCTGTTTCTTCCGTCAGAATTACTGGTACAGCGCACAACAGAAATACTCGGCGTTACAGAGGCTCGCGTCGAAGAGGTTCTGAAGACGGCGATTTCGGCGCATGACTTTGTCACCGAAGTGAATGATGACGGCCAGCTTGCGGTGTACGATCGGGATTGTTTTGAGCGCGAGGACTACCTTGCGCTCTGGCTCGCTCAGTTGTTGCACCACACATCGCGGGTGCCTGCGCTGAATGCGCTGGAGCTTGGCGTTCTGGAGAGCCAGCTGGGGTATGCGCTGGCCGCTGGGCAGCGGACCGCGCTACAGACCGTGGCTGGTCAGACGCTCGCTGTACTCACGGGCGGTCCAGGCACTGGCAAGACGACCATCGTACGCACGCTGGTGAGCCATGCTGTGCAGAGCGGTGTGCGTGTTCTGCTGGCCGCGCCAACCGGTCGAGCGGCGCGGCGCCTGGAGCAGAGCACGGGCATGACGGCGGCAACGCTACACCGATTGCTGGCCTATGACCCGCAGACACGTGGCTTCACGCACGATGAGTCCAATCCCCTGGAGGCGGACCTTCTGATTGTGGACGAAGCGTCGATGCTGGACGCCGAGCTGGCGCTGTCGCTGGTGAGAGCGCTACGGCCGGGCACCTCGCTGCTGTTGGTGGGCGATGTGGAGCAGCTGCCTTCAGTCGGCGCGGGCGATGTGCTGCACCACCTGATTGAATCGCAGGTGTGCGCGGTGGCGCAGCTACAGGAGGTCTATCGACAGGCGGCGGAGTCGGAGATCGTTCGTTGTGCACACAGCATTCGTCGAGGGCAGATTCCCGAGGCGAGCCATTCTGCTTCGGGAGACTTTTTTTATTTGCGAGCGACCACACCGGAGTCAGCGCTCTCGATGGTGGAGCGGCTGGTGATGCAGCGAATTCCGGAAGCATTTTCCCTGAGTTTACCTGAGCAGATTCAGGTGCTGGTTCCCATGCATGGTGGCCCGGTGGGGACCGAAGCGGTGAACCAGATGCTACAGAAGGCCTACAATCCCCTGGGTGAGACCATTCGAAGGGGTGAGCGAACCTTCCGCGTTGGCGACCGGGTCATGCAAACCAGAAACAATTATTCACTCGACGTATTTAACGGAGATATTGGAACACTTGTCGCCGTATTGCCGGGCGAAAATAAATTGCAGGTAAAATTCGATTCCCGGATTGTGGAATATGTCGAGGATGCGATTGATGAACTGGATCTGGCGTATGCGATCAGCATTCATAAATCGCAGGGCTCCGAATTTGAGGCGGTGATTGTATTGCTCATGACTCACCACTATCGCCTGTTGCAAAGGAACCTTTTGTACACGGCCGTCACTCGTGCGCGTCGCCTGCTGGTGCTTGTCGGAAATCCGCGCGCGGTGGACATGGCGATACAGGACATTCACGCCGAACCCCGTTTTAGCCGACTGGACGGGCGATTGCTTCGCTACGCGATTCTGCCCTAGGGCGCGTGTACCAGACTCGCAGCGGGTGGGTGGAAAATCGACCCGCCGATGGGCAGTCAAACCGGATATAACTGCCGCCCTGCCTGCATCTGCCGAATGCAGCACCTGCCCCGCTGGCGGTTCGCCGTATGAAACGAACCACACCGTGCACACCGAGGGAACGCGGCAGCGTGAAGTGCCCTCTTGCATGAAACCCTGAACCGGCTACGACTTGCGTGGTCATTCGCTTCAGGAGTTGCTGTCATGACTGGAATCCTGATTGCCGTTGCCCGCTTTCTGTGGGCGGCAGCGGTTGTGCAGTGGAGTGTGAACTGGCTACGCGAGCGTTCCGCTGAGCGTGCTGACCTGTCTTTCCGGGACGCCTGCTGGACCACGCTCGGGCTTCTGGTGGCGGAGCGCGTTTGCGGCACCCTTGGCCTGCTCCCGGGTCTGGGTCTCGGCTCCTGGTTCGTCTTTGTGGCGATATGGCTGGGCACATTTGCCCTGTACCATCGACTGGGATTCCTGAGGACACTGGCGATTGTTCCCCTGCAGGGCGCGGGTATGCTGGTGTTCGCGCTGGTGTTGCGCCTGACGGGGCTAGGGGCCTGACAGGCGGCTGCCGGAGAGGTTCACGGCGGGCGCGAGCGCCGCGAGTTGTCTGGCTTTGTCTGGCTTTGTCTGGCTTAGCCGGGCGCGACCGTTTGCGCCGGTTCAGACGGAGCTTGCGGCGTGTAGCCCGTCGCGCGGAGTGCCCACGCGAGCACCGTGTCGTGCACGAGGTCGCCATTGGGGCGATGCGCGTCCAGACCGTCGGGCTTCTGCGGCCACTCCCAACCCGAGAGCATGCCCTCCAGGTCACGCAGGGTGAACTCCTGCTGCAGCGCAAAGGCAGAGTCTTCGCAAACGAAGCAACGCACATCCCAGTCCACGGCACCCATGCGAGGGTCCGGATTGCGGGCCCAGACCTCGGACCGGCGCAGCCAGACGCGCGCCAGCGCGGTGCCCTGAGGCGAACGGCCGGTCATGCGAAAGCCATCCTCTCCCAACGGACGGCCGGGTTTCTGCAAGAATTCGAAGCGCTGCGGTTTCAACATCATCACACCAGGGGCCGGAAGAACGTGCGGGGGGTTATGCGACGTCGAGCGCGATGAATCAAGTCTGCATCCGTCCGGAGCGCTTGATTCGCAGATTGACGGAACGAGGCCCTGAACGTAGACGCTGCGTATTCTGTTTTCTGTCTGGACAAGGACGCCATGAGCACTGCTGAGCCTGTTGTCGAAGTTGAGACCGTCGATATTACCTGGACGATGCCGGCCGCGGAACCTGCCCTGATTGCCCTCCTTGGAGCGCCGCTGGACGGCGCCGAGGTCTCGGGGTCGGGCGTGGGCGACGTGGTCGAGGCGCGCGTCGAACGCGATCTGGGGACCGAGCTTGAGCTTCGCACCACCGATGATCGTGTGGTGCGTGTGTCGCACGCCGAGTCTCGACCTCCGGGGGTGCGTGAGCTGCCCGAGGTGGGAACGTCGGTGCAGGTGCATCTGGAAGAGCTCCGAAACGACGGCTCGTTTGTGGGTTCGATCGGTCGCGCTGCGCTGCTGCGGATGGCAGACGCTCTTTACGCGGCTGCTCGTGAGGGCGCGAAGACAACAGCGCATGTGCACCACCTGACCCGGGGCGGCTTTGCCGTAGAGGTCATGGGGGTGCGCGGGTTCATGCCGGGTGCCGAGTCTGGCATTCCGGTTTCGGACGCGGAGATCGCGCTGGGTCGCTCGTTCGACGTGCACGTGGTGAGGGTGGACGACAAGGACCTTCAGCCAGTGGTGTCACGTAAGGCCATGGCGGCCGATGAAGCGCGCCATCTGCGAGACGCTGCGTTCGCGAATTTCGAGGTAGGGCAGTCGGTATCGGGCGTGGTGTCGTCGATTCGACCGTTTGGTGCGTTTGTACGCATCGGTGCGGTCGAGGGCCTGCTGCATGTCTCTGAACTCTCGCTGGAAAATCTGGACGAACCGGGCGCGGTCCTGAAGGTTGGCGACGAGGTGCAGGCAAAGGTCATCGAGGTGAACGCGGCCCGCGGGCGGCTCTCGCTGTCGCGACGCGATCTGCTGATGGCAGCGCAGGAGCAGAAGTTGGCCAGCATGCCGTTGGGCGCTGTTCTGACGGGAACGGTGCGCCGCCTGACCGATTTTGGAGCGTTCATTGCCCTGGAGCCCGGCGTCGAAGGGCTGTGTCACGTATCCGAGCTGTCCTGGACGACGCGCGTCTCTCACCCGTCCGAAGTCCTGACCGTCGGTCAGGAGGTGCAGGTGCGGGTGCTCTCGGCAGACGCACGTCGTGTCGCGCTCAGTCTGCGCGCGGTCGAGGCCAATCCATGGTCCGCGCTGCTTGAATCCACGCGCGAAGGCGACATCGTGGACGGTACCATTCGCCGCATCGAGTCGTATGGCCTGTTTGTCGAGGTGGCGCCCGGCATTGAGGGTCTGGCGCATATCTCGGATCTGACCTGGGAGGGACGGCCTGCAAAGCCCAGTGACGTCTCGCCCTGGAAGATCGGCGACGCGATCAAGGTTCGCGTACTCAAGCTGGACGCCGAGAAGCGCCGCATCTCGCTGGGCGTCAAGCAGCTGACCGAAGACCCCTGGGAAGCCGCCGGTGACCGGCTGCAGCAGGACGCTGTGCTGACCGGAACCGTGACCCGCCTGGAAGACAACGCCGCCTGGGTTCAGCTGGCACCCGGCATTGAAGGGCGCATTCACATCTCCGAGATGTCGCTCGACCGCGTGGATTCGGTGCGTGCTGCGGTGCGACCCGGACAGGAAGTGACGGTCATGATCGTCAAACTGGACCGTGATCGCCGACGTGTGGACCTGTCCATCAAGGCGGTCGAAGCGAAGATCGCCGCCGAAACGCCGTCCTCTTACCAGGACAGCGACAGCGCACCATCGATGATGGCGCAGGCTCTCGCCAACAAGGGACTGGTTCCTTCGTCCTGACACCGGCCATACAGCCGCTCCTGACACCGTCGTGAGCAAAGGCGGTTTCAGACATGGCGGGCCAGACCCGATCGCTGTGTCCGGTGACGGCGGTCTGAAACCTTCGATAAGTCCCCGGACCGCCTCGACGGTGAACCGGATTAGCCGGCACGCTTGGTCAGCGAATCCTCAATGACCATCAGCCCCATGCGAATCGACTCGTCCTGCTCCATCGCCGTGGTGAAACGAACGCGGCCCGACACCAGACAGTACGACAGGCCATGCAACATGGAATAGGCGGCCATCGCAAGGGCGCTCGGCGCCACATCGCGACGGAATCGCCCCTCTTCCTGTGCCTGAGCGATGAAGGCATTCGCCAGCTCCCACACCCCAAAGCGAGCGGCGTCCAGGCGTGTCTCGGAGCGCACCTCGCGAATGAACGGGTGGTTGAACAGCAACTCAAACCGGTTGGGATAGGTCGTCGAGTACACGACGAACTCCCGACACAGGTCCAGAAACGCCTGAGCAGGGTTGGGCGCCAATGCCGTGACCTCGACCGTACGCTGGTACAGGGCGTCCATGCAGGCCGACCAGACCTCAAGTTGCAGCTCACGCTGATTGTCGAAATGTTTGTATGCCGCCATGGGCGAGAGCCCAATCTCGATCGCCAGAGACCGCATGGTAAAGCCGTCCAGGCCATCGCGATCCAGAAGGCGCAGCGCACCCTTCACAAGATCTCGCTG
>JAGWVZ010000204.1 GCA_018970625.1 Myxococcales bacterium
GCATATTCGGCCACCGATTTACAGGGCGGAATATTGACCTCAATGACGCCCGGATCCGGCGTGACCATACAGTGCACGACCCGTGAATCCGAAGGCGGCGGATACCCTTCCAGCCGCACCATCACATCCAGCTTCCCGGCTGCTGCCTCGGCCGCTTCCACAAATTCGACGAAACGCTCCAGATTGGGCACGGGCGGCACAAACAAATGCAACACCCCGTCGCGGGGCTCGACAGCCATGGCGGTGAGTACCGTTTCGCCCGGCGATGCAAACGCTGCCGGCTCGGAATGCCCCTGCTGCTGCAGAACAATCCGCGTGGTACCCGCGCGCGGAAGGGGCCGCCCCTGCACGGTCGGGTCCGCCATTTCAGACGGAACAGGGCGGCCGCCAATCCGGTCCAGCGGCAGCCGCAAACCCACCGGACTATCGCCGGGCAACAGATAAATGCGTCCGCGTCGGACCGACCACTCCGACGTCACCCATCGGGATTGCTGCGCCTGTACCGGCACCACAAAGCCGGTTGGACGCTGTAGTCCATGACGAAACACCGACGCCAGACGGCGCCGATCCTCAGGTTGGTCAGGATCATAGCGCAGGGGATCTACATCGGGCGGTAACTCGCTCTCCGTCCGTATCGCCACCCACGGGTCCTCAAACACCGGCTCGGCTTTGCGCTGCACGCCCAGCTCCTGCGCTACCGCCTCGGCAAATATACGCGCCTGCTCAAGCAACTCGTCCGTCGCAGGGAGTCGCGGTGGGTCGGCGGGCGATTGCTGTGCGTTCGCCGCATGACGGTCTACAAAGTCCAGTCGGGACGCATTTTTCCAGAGGGGTTCGCCGTCCTGGCGCCACATCAGATGCAGATTCCAGCGAGGAAGACTTTCGCCCGGATAATGTTTGCCAAATCGGTGTAAACCGAGCACTCCCTCACCGAGCCGGCTTTGCAGGGCGTGCGTAAATCGAAGCGCCTGTGCCCACTTGGTGGGGCCAAGGGCATCGGTATTCCATTCTGGTTCAGCGGCGTTTTCGCGTGTGGTCCACGTGGGCTCTCCACCGACCGTCATGTGAATGTCGTTCGCCAGCAGCGCGGAATCCACCCGTTCACCAGCCTTCAGCAACGACACCCACTGCTCGTCCGTATAAGGTTTGCGAGGGCGGGGCTCATGCCCCACGCGCACGACATCCTGCGTAAATTCAAATCGGTCGGCGGCACGGCTGGCGGTCCCCGAGATGGGTGCGGCCAGCTCGGGAACGACCGCGCAGGCCAACGGAATATGGCCTTCTCCGCAGAGTAGTCCGCTGGTGGCGTCCAGACCAATCCAGCCGGCGCCAGGAACAAATACTTCGCACCAGGCATGTAAATCCAGCACGTCATGCGTCATGCCGCGCGGAATGCCCGGAATATCACCCTCGTCCTCGAGTTGAATCAGGTAACCACTCACAAATCGCGCAACCAGCCCTGCGGCACGCATGACGTGCACCAGAAGCCATGCCGAGTCTCGACAACTGCCCGAGCGAAGTGTCAGGGTTTCTTCCGGCGTCTGAATACCGGGTTCCGTGCGAATCAGGTAACGCAGGTCGGCTGCTGCACGGCGATTAATCTCGACCAGCCAGTCGACAATATATCCCTTCGGAGGGCATTCCGAGAGCCACTCTGCCACCGCCGGGTGAATTTCACTCCGCTCCAGAAAAGGTGCCATCTCATCGGCGAGGCCATCGGGATATTCGAACGGCAGCTCGCGACAACGCTCATCCACATAGAAATCGAACGGATTCTTCGGCTGCAGGTCGAATGTGGCGTCTACCTCAATGTGAAGGCAGCGCACGTCGATCTCCTCATCGAACGTAATCCGCGCGATACGGTTGGCCCACATGTCCTGCTGCCAGTGTTGTTTGCCGGCCGGTTCGACTTTCAGGTTGTAGGACAGCACCGAGTTGGCGACGTGAGGCGCAGGACTGAGTCGAATCGTGTGCGGCCCCAGAGCCACAGTGTCGTCGTACTCGTAACGGGTGACGTGCTTGATGCGGACGCGCATGGGACGTTCGGGTGCGGGTGTCGACAGCGCCTCGCGGGTCGCATAGACGGGGTCAATTGGCAAGGGTGCAACGGAATACTGCCGCCCTGCAACCGGTTTGGTTTCATCGACTCACGCGGCCCCCTACGGAGACACTCATGCGACAGGTCTGGATTCCACGCACAGGCACCCCCGACGTACTCGAAGTGCGCACGGCACCCGACCCGCAGCCGGGGCAGGGCGAAATTCGCATTCGGGTGAAGGCGACCGGGGTCAACTTTGCCGATGTGCTGGCGCGCATGGGCCTGTACCCGGACGCGCCAAAGCTGCCGTGTGTGGTGGGCTACGAGGTCGCCGGTGATGTGGACGCGGTGGGCTCTGGTGTCACCGGGTTTCAGGTAGGCGACCGTGTGGTGAGCCTGACGCGATTTGGCGGTTACAGCGATGTGGTGGTGGTGCCTGCCACGCTGGCAGCGGTGTTGCCCGAAGTGCTCACGTACGAAACGGCCGCCGCCCTGCCAGTCAACTGGCTCACGGCCTGGCTCATGCTGGTGAAGCTGGGCAATGTGCAGCAGGGCGACCGGGTGCTGGTGCACGCAGCGGCCGGCGGCGTGGGGCAGGCGGCCATTCAGATCGCGCGCTGGCGCGGCGCAACCGTCATCGGGACGGCGAGCGCCTCCAAACACGCTCGCCTGCGCGAGTCGGGCGTGGAACACTGCATCGATTACACCACGCAGAACGTCGAAGCGGCGGTCAGGGCGTACACCAACGGAAAGGGTGTCGATATCGTGCTCGACGCGGTCGGCGGAGACTCGTTCCGGCAGTCTTATGCCAGTCTGGCGCCCATGGGTCGTCTTTTTATGTTCGGCGTGTCGAGTTTTGCCCCCGGAAAATCGCGCAACCTGATCGCGGCCGCACGCGGCCTGTTTGCGATGCCGAAATTCGCGCCTATTCCGCTCATGAACGAAAATCGCGGGGTTTTCGGCGTCAATCTGGGACACCTGTGGGAGCAGGGTGATGCGCTGAAAGCCATGCTCGCCGAAATTGTCGACCTCACGGCGGCGGGCACATTTACGCCGGTCATCGACCGGACCTTTCCACTGGAGCAGACGGCCGAGGCGCACCGTTTTCTTCAGGACCGAAAGAATTTCGGAAAGGTTTTACTGGTGCCGTGAGCCTGAGCGGATGGATGGACGCCAGCGGGTCCCCGGTAGTCAGCGCCTGTATCCATCGATAGCCCCCCCCGCAGCGCATGGCAGTGGAGCGCGCCTCCGCAACCCTCTTGCGCCAAACGCCCGTGAACGGCACCATAGGCACGTTGAGACATGTCCATTCGGACTCCCCTGAACGGCTGCCCCCGACCCTGTTCCCGGATCTTCGATGACTCAGCTGCTCGCCATGAGCGTGGATTGTCCCATCTCGCCGTCGATTCGACTGAAGGCCATCGATGGCGAAGGACAACGGGATCAGCCGCTGGGCTGGGGCTTTGGCTGGTACCCTGCCGAAGGGCGGGCGGCCATGGTCATCAAGGATCCCACGTCGGTCGGCACCAACGCCCTGACGAATGTGCTGTCCGACTGGGAACGGTTCTCGTCCACGCTTTTTGTGGCGCACCTGCGCGGCGCCGCCAAGCGCACCAAGCATCAGGATACCCACCCGTTTTCGCGCACCTGGGCCGGACGTGACTGGCTACTGGCGCACAACGGTGACCTGCGCCACGGGTTTCGCGAGGCGCTGCCTATTGACGCGAATCGCGAGTCGTTCGAGCCCATCGGGCGCACCGACAGCGAACACCTGTTCTGCTGGATTCTCAACCGCATGCAGGAGCAGGGCGCGCGTACCATCGCCGCCGTTGCGCCAGAACAGTGGATGACGTGGTTCGAGCACATCAACAGCCTGGGCACGCTGAATGTCGTGTTCACCGACGGCATGGACCTGATCGCCTGGAGCGACGCCTTTGGGTATCGGCCGCTGCACTGGACGCGCCACGTGCCGCCCAGCCCCCTGATTCAGTTCGAGGGACCCGAGGTCGACCTGGCGCTGGGTTCCGAGTTGGACCTCAACCGCACCTCGGTCGTGCTCTCGACCACGCCGCTGTCTGACACCGGATGGCAGAAGGTGGGACCCGGACGCATGCTGATCGCCCGTCGCGGCGAGGTCATCTGGCAGGCGCCGGTTCGCGCGCTCGCCGACCAGCCTACTGGCGACAAGGGGCATCTGGACCTCGCCGCTGTGCAGACACCTGGCCCTGCGGCCACCGCGCGCGAGCAGCGGGAGTTCCTGCCCAACGCGGTGCTGCCCATGCCGTCGCAGCCCATGCCAGAGCTGATCCTGTTTGATCGAAATCACGGACAGACCGGCACATCGCAGGCGGCACAGCGCGCGCCGGATTTTGACGAGACCTCGCGCAGCCTGCAGCGAGCTGCGCGTCGGTTGCACGCTCCCGAGGTGTTCACCGCCGGACTCACGCGAGAGCACGGCGACGACTTTGGCGAGCACAACGCACGCACGCGGGTGCTCGAGACCATTCACGACACCATTTATACCTACGAAAAGCCGGTGCTGCACAGCACGCATGTTCTGCGCCTGCAGCCCGTGACCGATGACATGCAGGAGCTGCTGGAGTGGGACGTGCAAATTACCCCCGTCACGCGCTCCAGCCACTTTGATGACGTCTTTGGTAACCATGCCATCGACGTGGCCATTCGCGAACCGTACGAGTCCCTTCGTATTCGGTCACGTTCTCTGGTGCGACTCTACACCGGCAAGAGCCCACGCCTGCGTGCGCCCAACGCGCGCCATCGCCTTCGGCTGGTGTGGATGCCATGGCAGCGACAGATGATGCAGCCCTACCTGCTGCCTCCGGAGTTGCCCGAAACCCAGCTGCGCGAGCTGTCGGATTACGCCATGAGTTTTGCCGAGCGGCAGGATTTTGACCTGGTCGAAACGCTCAAAGACATGAATCGGACGATTTATCGGGATTATCGCTACGCCCCGAATTCGACGAATTTCGGCACCACCCCCTTCGATGTGTACGTCGCACGTGAGGGCGTGTGTCAGGATTTTTCCAACCTGTTTATTGCCCTCTGTCGCCTGCTCGATGTTCCTGCACGATATCGCGTGGGTTATATTTTTACCGGTGGCAAATACGAGAACGAGCGACAGGGCGATGCATCGCACGCCTGGGTCGAAGTTTATATCCCCCTCGTCGGATGGCGCGGTTTTGACCCCACCAACGGGTGTGTCGTCGCCGATGACCACGTGCGAGTCGCCTGCGGACGTAATTTCCGCGATGCCACGCCCACCTCGGGCACACTTTGGGAAGGTGGCGGCGGCGAGAAACTCTCCGTCAAGGTCACCATGATGGAGCGTTAATTCTACTGCGCCTCGCCGATCACGCAGTCGGTGGCTGGCATGTGCGCGCGCG
The DNA here is from genome assembly GCA_018970625.1 of Myxococcales bacterium. The sequence goes on from JAGWVZ010000204.1 coordinate 5,443, forward strand.
GTGTCTATTCTGACCCACGGCGGGCGTATGTGCGACCGCACTCGTAACCTTCGACCGAGGATGAGTGATGTTCTTTGACCCGGTTTACATGCTGGTCATGGGAGTGGGCCTGATGCTGAGTCTGGGCGCGCAGGTCTGGGTGAAGTCGGCCGTCGGCACCTGGTCCCGCGTGCAGTTGGGGCGGCCGATGACCGGCGCGCAAGTGGCGCTTGGCATGCTGCGCGCCAATGGCATACAGGCCGTACGCGTCGAGGAAGTCAGCGGCTTTCTGACTGACCACTACGATCCCACCACACGTACGCTGCGACTCAGCTCGGCAAATTTTCGCGGCACGAGCGTGGCTGCGGCGGGGATAGCGGCGCACGAAGCAGGGCATGCACTGCAGCATCGCGATGGATATGCGCCCATGAAGCTTCGTCAGAAGATGGTCCCTGTCGCCAATATCGGCACCAATCTGGGGGTGCTCATGGTCATGGGTGGAATGGCGTTGGGAGCCGCAGGCCTGGCGCAGCTGGGGGTGATTCTGTTTGCTGGTTTTGTGGTGTTTACGCTGGTTACACTGCCGGTGGAGTTCGACGCCTCCCGTCGCGCCTATCAGGCGCTCACGGCCGCTGGTATCGTCATGCCAAACGAGGCGGCTGGTGTGCGGACCGTGCTCACCGCAGCGGCAGCGACCTACGTGGCGGCGGCCCTGACCGCGATCCTGCAGCTCCTTTACTTTGCGCTGCGAGCCGGACTGCTGGGTGGGCGGCGGCAGGAGTGACCCCGGCCGTGCGCCCGCCGCAAGGTTGTCCTGCTAACCGACTGGGCCAGATGTTGTACAGGCTGAACCCGCTCCGAGACCGTTCGAATCACAACCCAGCCAGCACCGCCTCAGTCACCGAATCGGTGGTACCTGTACCGCCGAGGTCGGGGGTTCGCGCGCCGGCATTCAGTGCCTTCTCGACAGCCTTTTCCACCTGCTGCGCCAAATCTTCGCGGCCCAGCGACAGGCGAAGCAGCATGGCGCAAGACAGAATCGTTCCGAGCGGGTTTGCGATGCCTTTCCCGGCAATATCGGGCGCAGAACCATGGATGGGCTCATAGAGCCCGCGCGTGCCTTCGCCAAGCGATGCGCTGGGCAGCATACCCAGCGAACCGGTGAGAGCAGCGGCCTCGTCGGTGAGAATAT
>JAGWVZ010000205.1 GCA_018970625.1 Myxococcales bacterium
AACCGCTCAGTGTGTAACACTCACTCAAGCTCTGGCTAGTCGACAGCCAGTTCGCGAACGCCAATGCCGAGTACCAGTCCAAATTCTCTACTGGCCCGGTGTCGTTCAAATTGCTCGTCGTGCATGTGGTGCCGCTCGTTCTCTGAAAACACGATGGATTTGTACCGCCCGTCGCCGCCTTCCACTGACCCTGCGTGACCTCCGTGCGGCTCACAAAATAGTTCCGGCTAATGTTCGCCGTGTAGGGGCGTTCCTCATTTGTCGCCCCGGGCGTTCCCTGTTGATACGTGCCTGAAGGCACAAACACAAAGTCCATCTGATGCGCCGCGCCACTGAACCCGCGTGGTGAGCAGCGGCGGTAGCCTGATACTGTGCTGCACCAACTGTTGCTGGGGCACTCGCTATCTGCAGTACATAGTGCCCCTAGACCCTCTGAAGGAGGGGGGATGCAGCTTGTATTGCCGCCGAGCACCGTCAATCCCGTGTAACCATCATCACAGGAGCATTGCCAACCGCCGATCGTATTGGTGCACACATTGTTCGCACCAGTGCAGACCGAACCCGATGCACATTCATCAATATCCACGCAGGTTGGGGGTGTTCCCCAGTTGCCAGATGCGTGACAGGTAAGGGTAGCCGACCCGACGCGCGTATAGCCGCTATTGCATAAGTAAATCACAGTACTACCAGCAGCAGTATCTGAATAACTACGAGTGCCGTTTTCTATTTCCAATGGCGTACCACAATCTCCAGCAGGTAGCGCCGTTCTGGCAAGTCGAAACCCGATACTCGTACCCGCAGCACATGCGGGGCCACACCATGTACTTCGATTTGCCGCACGGGTGGAGCTAAATGTCCAGTCACCCCCGCGGACACTACGGAATGAACCGGTTGTCGGTCCTAGCGGGTCAGTACCACCGGGCAACGGGCCAGTAATATAGTCCCAGGTCAGCTCCGACACATTTCCCAGCATATCATAAAGGCCCCAAACATTCGGAAGCTTTCCGCCCACCTCGCGGGTTCGGTTTCCGGAATTACACTGATACCACGCGATTGGGCCCAGATTGACGAGAGTTGCCGCACAATCATCCTCAACGCCCAAATTGCCCATATACGTATCGGTTGTTGTGCCTGCACGCGCAGCTCGCTCCCACTCGGCTTCCGTAAGTAACCGATATCCAGAACACGATGGGCCTAGAAATGTAACATCTTCACAGTCAGCGTAGCCAAGAATCGACAGCGTATCAGCACATGTCGAAGGAATAAGTGTGTAACAGGGGGTAAGCCCCTCGCGCGCCGATATCAGGTTTGCATAGGCGAAAGCTGAATACCAGAAGACGTTTTCGACGGGTCCGTTGGGATTTGCGTTCTCGTTGGAACTGCAACTGTTGAACCGACATGTGGTATTCTGAAAATACGATGGGTTTATGCCCTCTGTGACGGCGTTCCATTGGCCTTGTGTGACTTCGGTACGGCTCACAAAATAGTCGTGGGTAATCGCCACTGGCACCTGATTCTCCGGGAAGACCTCTCCACTACCCTCGTCGGGAGAGCCCATCATGAAAGTGCCTGATGGTACAAATTGAAAGGCCATCGAGATGTCGTCAGAAAGAGAGACTCTGGGTGAACAGAATCTCTGCGTTGTGTCTGTCGGGCACCAGGAATCAGTCGGGCAATCAGCGTCGATTGCGCATGCATTTCCCAATGCGAGTGTACGTTCACATGCTGCATCGCCCCCCAACACCGCTACCCCCGTGGCTCCAACCGCGCACGAGCACTGCCAGCTACCCGGCAGGTTGGTGCACACGTTGTTCGGTGTCGCACACACACCGCCTGACGCGCATTCGTCGATATCGTTACACGTGGGCGCCGTGCCCCAACTGCCGCTTGCGCCGCACGTGCGCGTGGCCAAGCCGCCGCTGATCGAATAACCCGCATCGCAGCTGTAACTGGCGGTCGCACCAAAGGTTGTGCCAATCGGCGTGCTTACCGAACCGTTTGCAGGGCTGGTCAGCACACCGCAGTCTACTGGTTCGCAGGCAGGTGGTGTGCTCCAGCTGCCGGTCGCGTTGCAGGTGAGCGTATAGCCACGCCCGCCGGTGCCTGCCACCAGATAGCCGGTCGCACAGCTGTAGCTGGCCTGGCCGCCAAAGGTCGTGCGATCCACGCCCTGAAAAGAAGCGTTTGCCGCCGGCGCCGGGTTCGCACCACACTCCACCGGCGTGCACACTGCACTCGCAGCCTCCCATAACCCCGCAGAGCCACAGCGGCGAGTGACCTGGCTCAGTCCGTCGGCTCGACCATTCGCGGTATAGCCTTCGCTGCACAGGTAGGTCACGATGCCACCATATCGCGTAGTGCTCACGCTGGTCAGCGTGGCGTTGGCCGGCGCGGCCGGCGCTGTGCCACAGTCGACCGCCGCGCACACGCCGTCTGTCTCGGCAAATCCGTCCACGCAGTCGCCGCAAGCCGCTGCACCCGAATCAACCGTGCATGTACGGTTCTGCGACGTACATGCCAGCGGCCCACAACCCGCCGGCTGCTGCAGCGAAAACACCGGGCTGCAGCCAACCGCCGACTGCAGCGACAGAGTCGATGCCCGCACGCGCAGCCGATAGTCGCCCGGCGCCAGCGTCGTGGGCACGTCCCAGGCAAAGTTGGTGGTACTGGCGGCCAGCGTCGCTACGACCGGAACGGTCACGCCCGCGTCACCATCGGCACATTCCGACCCGGCGACCAGCGAAAGCGTTACCTCGTCGGCGTTGGTGGTTGACCACACCACGTCCAGCGTGTCGCCCAACGTATAGATGCCGGCGACAGGTTCGGTGACCTCCACTGTCAGCGCAGCGCCGCCATCCGGGCCATTGGCCACATCGGCGTCACTCGTGCCATCAACATCCATTACCCCATCCAAATCGCCTTCAACGTCGGAATCGCTGGCGAGGTCTGCGTCACTCTCTGTCCCGTCGACCCCGGCATCAGACAAATCGCCCGGCTCCACCCCCGCGTCCGCGTCGCTCTCGCCGCCCACAACGTCTGTATCACCCGCCAACGCCTGCTCACCCGGCAACGTTGTATCAAAGTTTAGTACGCACGAACAAAGCAGGCTGGCTGTAACCGCGGCCGACAATATCGTTGAAACCTTCATGTTCACCACCCTCACGCACCCCAAATGCAGGCTTTACCTAGCGGAATCCGATGGTTGCGCCCACATACCCGGGGCGCCAGGCTGGCGTCAGGCTCACGCGGTCCGGATTGCGGTCGCGCGGCGCGGCCAGAAACAACACGGTTCCTGTGACAGCCAACGCGGCTCCGCCGATGGTGAGGGCGCCAATCGGAGCCTTGGACGCGTCAATCTGGTCGGCCAGCTCGGTCCAGCGGTCGTAGCAGGGCAGGCCCACGTCGCACGTGCCCGACAGGTCGGAAAACTCGCGCCGCGGTCCAGCGGCGCTGGCTGCGTCCCACGCCAGTCCGCCCGCCAGCATGGCACCACCGGTGGCCAGCAGCGCCACACCCACGCCGCGCAAAGGCGACGCGGTGCGCTCGGGCTGGGCCTGCACAAACCCTGAAGGCGTACCACCGCCCTGCGAAGCCCCCGCAGGCTCGGCCGGAGGCGGGGTGACGCTGGCCTGTTGGGCTGGCTCGGGCGCAATGGGCGCGACAGGTGGCGGGGTGGCAGGCGCCACGACAGGCGCGGGCGTGGTCTGGCTCACCGCGCTGTACGGCTCGCAACTGTCCACGGCCTGCTGGCTCAGTTCGAATGCCTCGCGCAGTGTATCGGATGTGTCGCTTACCTCGCGCAGCAGCACCAGCGCGGCCTGCGCCTGATCGCACAGCCCCAGGTCGGCGGTCAGGTCAATGATGTTCTGGATAAGCACAAAGCGCGCTTGCGTGGCGGGTTCCACGAATTCGGCGGGCATGCTGCCCGAGCGCAGCGCGTTCGAAATGTACACAACCAACGCGCGACGAGCGTCCAGCGCGGCCTGACTGGCCGACCGCCAGTCTTCCGATCCGGGCGCCATGAGCAGCACCAGCTCGTCGGCGGCGGCCATATCGTTTGAAAGCTGCTGGTACTGTTCGAGCGACCACTCGGCAGTCACCTGCGCGAACACGGGCAGCGCAGGCGCGCCGGCCAGCGACAACACGAGGCACCACGCGATCGCGCGACGAACGGTTTTTTGCAGGGCGTTCTTGTTCATCGGCGTAACTCGATGTTCCCAAAGGGGTTGTTGTTGGTATCAGGTGTTGGCGTTGGCGCCGGCGTCGCAGCGGGCGCAGGCGAGGGTTCAGCCTGCGACGGGCGACGGGCTGATGGGCGAGTCGGCCTGGGACGAGGCGGCGACGAAGCGGGCCGCTCTGGCGCTGGCGCGGTCGCCTCGGGGGTGACCGGCTGGGGTACAGGAGCCGTGGGCGCGGCGGGAGTGGGCGCGACCACCTGCGGCGCCGTGCGCGCCGGCGCCTCGGGCGCCGAGGGTGCGGGCGTCACCGTGGCAGGAGTCGAAGGTGCGGTGGGAGCAGCGAGCGTGGGCGGAGCCGCAGAACCCAGTGTTGGGGCAGCGGCGGCAGGCACCGGTAAAGTCGCAGATGCGGGCGCGATGGCTTCTGGCGCAGGCGTCACGGCAGGCGTTACGACAGGCGCCGCGACGGGCGTGGGCGACGATGCGGCCGGCGGGCGCAGCAGCAGGAAAAGCCCGAGCGCCGCGCACAACAACACCGCCGCCGCCACCGCGAAGGGCAACCAGGCCATGCGGCGAGTCGCCGGCACGTCGAGCAGCGTCTGCGCTGGCGCCTCGCCCACAGGTGCCCAGGCGCCCGAGAGGTTGCCCACCGTGGGTGTGTGGGCGGTGGGGCCGGGCGGACGCGCGAAAACCGTCGTTGGGTCGGGCTGAGCCGAAGCGGACGCTGCCGCTGCCGTCGCCGACATCCGATAGGGCGTGGCAAGCTGCAGCGCTGGTCCCGCTGCGACAAGCGTGGGCAGGACCTCGCGCAGGGCATCCAGCATCTCGCGCGCGCTCGAGTACCGCTCGGCTTCGGGTTTGGCGCACGCGCGCGCCACAATCGGGGCCAGCCCCGACGCCATGACGTGCTGACCAAGCGGCACGGGTTCGGGCCGCAGGTGCTCCGCGGCGATGAGCAGCGGGTTTTGCAGCCTTGCGTACGGCGCCTGACCTTCCAGCAGCTCGGCCATCATGTGACCGAGCGCGTACAGATCCACCAGCGGCGACGTTTTGCCGGTGAGCAGCTCGGGCGCGGCGTACTGCGGCGTGCAGACGATGTTTCCGGCGACGGTGTGGGTTCCGGCGCCAAAGGCGGTGCCACCGGCCTCAGTGACCACCTTGGCGATGCCAAAGTCGAGCACTTTGGCAGCCACAGGTTCACCGGGCTCCTGCACGGCAAAGACGTTTCCGGGCTTGAGATCACGGTGAATGACGCCCTGCGCGTGCGCGACCTCGAGGCCACGCAGCACGTCGATGCACAGCCGCGCCACGTCGGTACCCTGTAGCCGGCCGCATGTCTTGAGCAGCTCGTCCAGTGGTCGTCCCTCGATGAACTCCATGGCGATCCACGGACGCTCGCCGTCCAGCTCGCCCATATCGACCACGCGCACAATGTTTCGGCTGTTCAGGGCGGCGACCGTCTCGGCCTCTTTGCGAAACCGGCCGCGCACGCGCGAGTCAAAGTTGTGTTCAGCGTGCAGCACCTTGATCGCGAAGCGCAGCGACGCAATCTCGCGGTGCCGGGCCAGATAGACGGTTGCAAACCCGCCCTCGCCCAGACGTCGCTCCACGACATACTTGCTGGCGATGATGGTGCCCGCCTCCAGAGTCTCAATGTGCTGCTGCGTTGTCATGCCCGGATTCCGCTCGTGCGATAGCCTTTTGACCTTAGGCAAGCTCTATCCGCAGCGCAAGGTTTGCGACGTCAGGGCAGCGAACGAGCGAGTCGAAAGCCGTAATCATTGCTGATCGACTCGGGTGCGCGCGGAATCACGACCCGGAACGCCGAGCGAAGCAGCGACGCGTCAAGGAACCAGGAACCGCCGCGACGCACGCGGCCAAACCCGGTGGTGGGACCCAGCCAGTCGGTTACCGGCCCTGCGGGGTACAGGTCATGCACGTCCCACACCCATTCGATGACGTTTCCACTGGTATCGTAGAGACCCCACGGGTTAGCTGTGCGAGTGGCCACCGCCTGCGCGCGGCCTGTGTTTCCGTTGAACCAGGCGTACCTTCCCACGGTAGTGGTGTCGGCGGCTTCACCCCAGAAGTAGCTCCCGGTGCTGCCAGCGCGGGCGGCGTACTCCCACTCCGACTCGGTAGGCAGGCGGTATCCACGGCAGGCCAGCCCGCTAAACGTGGCGTCGGTGCAAGCGGCTGTTCCGTCGGCCCAGTCGGCCACCGCGTCGGCGCACGATGCGGGCACAAGCGTATAGCAGGGAGTAAGGCCCTGCTGCACAGACAACCAGTTGGCATAGGCCATGGTCGCGTACCAGTCTACGCGCTCAACCGGACCGGTGGGGTTGGCGTTGGCCCCGGCGCACGAGAGGCCCGTAGTGGACTGAAAACACGATGGATTTAC
>JAGWVZ010000206.1 GCA_018970625.1 Myxococcales bacterium
CCGGTCGGCGATGCCCTGCCGTTCGGCTTCGTTCATGAGGGCGGTGATGCCGGCGACCACCCGCTGCATGGCGGGCTCGTGGTTCTGGTCATGGTTGCCGTGAGTGTCAAAACCGCCGATGACGAGGTTGGCCGAGATACTGAGTCCGGCACGGAAAGCCGCGACCGCAACCTGCGCCTGTCGAATCAGCGGGTTGTTGGAGTTATCGAGCGTCGCCGGCAACCACGCGAGCAGCTCGCTGAGTTCGTTGTCGCCCATACGAGACGCCATCAGCAGCTCCATGGCCTGAATCTGCCGCGGCAGGGTCTCGGCTTCGTGCTGCCGTTGCAGACGCTCCTGACGAGCCTGCGCGATGCGGTCGAGTCCGGCGTCGGTGAACAGGGTCGAGGTGGGCGAGTTGGGGTCCAGCCGGTGCGGGTAGGAGATCTCGGCGATCGCACCCACGTCGGGCAGCCGGGTAGAGGCCACCAGATCACGCGTCACGTCGTATCCACCGTTGGACAGGAAGGCCAGCGCCGGGCGCGTGGGCGCCGCGGCCGCGGCCAACGCGCCAATGGATGGCATTTCGGCGTCCATGCCGCCCGACCAGATGTGTCGGGTGCCGGTGTCGTGGCTGTTGGTGCCGGCATCAATGCCATTGACCACGAGCAGCTGACTGGCGAAGCGCTCGAAGAACTCGCGGTGGCCCGCAAGCGGGGCGTATCGAATGTCGCCTGCCGAGCCAATATCGCCGGTCGCATAGCGGTTGACGGGGTCGTCATCGGTAGCGGTCTCACGGCCCTTGGGGTCACACAGCAGCGTGGGATCCCATCCACCGCTGGCATGAATCGTCACCAGAAAAGGCCCCGCAAATCGGACCTCATCGGCCCATCCTCGCTGCGGCAGCACGCCGGGCGAGGTCATCACAAGGCCGAGCGAGGCGGCCAACTTCAGAAACGTACGTCGGTCGGTCGTCATGGCGTTCACTCGTAAAGAAAGCGGTAATCGGTCAGCAGATAGGTGACGACCGCCATCCAGGCGCGCACGATGTAGCGCGGGTCCTGCCGTACGCGGCGGTCTTCAGGGAACGCATTACCGGTGTAAAAGTCCGACTCGGCGCGGCAGTTCGAGGGCAGCCAGTCGTCGATGCGATCTTCAGCGACCGCAGCGCGCCCCTCCTTCCAGACGTGATAAAAGAGGTCGTACGAAGCCTGAATCTCGGGATGATCCAGCGGCAGGTCCTCGCCGAGAATTCTGAGGTGAAGGTACTGTATGTTCTGACGAATCAGGGCGATCGCCTCGGGCTGCGCAAAACCTTCATCGGATTCGGGCGAATACGTGGGCTCCACAAACGGGAACAGGCGTCGCGACCCGACCTGCAGCACGAAGTCGCGGGGCACAGCCCGGCAGGCCATGTCGTTGCCCATGCGGTCGGCGATGTTGACCATGATGCCGTTGGGCGCGCGCAGTCGAACCGTGGTGCCGTCCGAGTCAATACCGCCGTAGAGCATGCGATAACGCGAGCTCAGGTAGTTGACGCTCGTCAGCTGCTGCCGCCATGGATAGCCCGTGACCGCGAGAATCTTGCGGTCCAGCTCTTCCGGGGTCAGCAGGTGCTGCATGCCTGCGCTCGCCAGCACTGCGGGCGAGGCTGAACCGGCTTCGTCGGCCCGCAGAAGGTCCGACATCAGCAGCTCGCGCACGAGAATACGGAAGTTGTGGTCGCCGGCGCGAAACTCAGCCGCGATGGCATCGAACACCGCCCGCTGTGCGTTGTAGGCCGCGCGGCCCTCAACGTTGGTGGCATCGGTGACCGGACGCAGCGGCTCCGTTCCCGTCAGTCCCTTGTACACCATGTGCACCATCGCCAGCGCGAAGCGCGGGTCCTGCACCGCACGCTCTCCCAGCCAGCGCAACGCGTTGGGCCGCTCCGAAGGCGGCAGCATCTCGCGGTCAAAGCCGGGTGGTGCAAGCTCGGGGAACCAGCCATTCTCGGGCGGGTTGTACTGACCGTTGACGTCAAAATTCTGGAAGAGACCGGCGACCGGATCCATGGTGGCGTGGCACACGGTACACTGCGGGTCGTTCAGAGTCGCGTTGTGGTACGCGCTCACTGTGGGGTCGGACGGGCGCTCGGCGAACGCCAGAATATCCGTCGCCAGAAAACGGTCGAAGTACACGCGCGCCCGGTGGCGGTTTCGATTGGTGGCGGTCGTGGGGAACCGACTCACAAAGGTCGGAGTCGACACCACACCCGCGTGATACCAGCCGGGCACCTGCGCCTGACGAAACACAAACGCATCGGCGTCATTCGGATCGGGCCGAGTGGAGCCGGGAATACCGTAACTCAGCGCCGAATAGTCGTTCACCACCGTGTAATCAGCCGTCAGAATCTCGGTAAACGGCCGATCGTTCCGAATGATCCAGGTCATCAGCTCCAGCGCCTCGCGAGCCATCGCCCGGTTGGCGCGGTCGCGCATCAGGTTGCGCATGGCCTCGGTGGGCTCATCCAGATGCCAGTACCGGGTCACGTAGATGTCATCGTCCAGCAATGACAGCGCGTCCTGATTCCGGTTGTATCGTTCTACCAGCAGCTCATCGTTAAAGATCTCCTGCATGCGCACATAGAAGGTCTCTTCCCGCATCAGCGCATCGATCGCGTCGGCCAGCGCGGCCTCACCGCCAAACCTCACATCGGCCACCTCTTCGGCTGTTGGCAGGCGACCCGCCAACAACAGCGCCGCTTTGCGCAACATCTGCACCGGAGTCAGCGACTTGAGGCCGTCGGTCGAGTCGGGCGCCGCCTGACCGGCGCACTCCACGGGCGCTTCCAGACGGTCAACGAACTCCTGAAGCAGGCCGTATTCCACCGCGTCTGCCGACAGCACCGCACCACCGCCGTGGTACAGCTGTCCCAGCGGCTTGAGCAGGATAATCGACGTGCCGTCCTGCTCCAGGCTGGCCACCTCGGTCAGGGTCTCCAGATTTTCCTGAATGTGGTTTGGCTGAACAGCCGTCACGAACACCATGCCCGAGTCACGCGCCAGACCTTCCGACGTGTGACACACCATGCAGCGCGACTCGATGACCGTCGGAAAAAGCTGCTCCGCAAAGAACGCCTCGTTGTCGACGCATGGCTCACCAGAGGTCTCGCCGTCGGTCTCGGGCTCGCTCGCGTCTGAATCGACCGCACCGGAATCTGCACTCCCCCCGTCACCGGCATCCGCTGGCACCGGGCCCGCGTCCGACTCGCCATCGACCCCCGCAGCATCGGCACCGTCGGTCGGCACGCCGGTGTCCGCGACGTCAGACGGCTGCTCGGCGACGTCATCGGCGCACGCGCTCACGGCGAGCGCTGCCAACGCCAGCCACCAGACCCTCGACGCCGCACGCGCCCCGCACACATACCTCACGTTCATCACCACGCGCTCCGGGAGTGAGAAATCAGCGCTGACAGGCTGCTCACCTGAGAACAACCGACACAACGATGACCTGCAACACCATCTGACATTCGCCAGCGTGGCACCATGTGCTGATGTGCACACCCAAACCGCTCACGCTGTAAACCAGTCGTAGCCTAACGCCACGCTCCCCTCAGCGTCAACGTCAACCACCGTTGTCGCGACACGTTACACCCTGACATCAAACAGCCTTCCGAACCATGCCCCGCGTTAGTCAGGCGGCGGCATCAGGGCAGCACACCCGCATGTCGCAGATGATCGACCACGCAACGCTCGGTCGCCTCACCCATGCCAGCTCGCGGGCTCCACTGCGTGGTCGCCAGCCACGCCGATACATCCACCGGCAGCAACCCATAGCGCGCCGCTACATCGTTCACCGTCCTGTGCGGATCCGCATAGGCCGCCGTCGCCCGGCGGTCCAGAACCGAGAGCACGCGCTGAAGCTCCAGCGCGTTCGCCTGCGCCCAGTCCGCCCGCGCCGTCACCACAAAAGCGGGCCACGGAGTCACCACTTCGCCCACGCGACGCCACTCGCCCGAATCCACAAGCGGCTTCGTCGTGTACTTCTCCCACAGAAAAAAGTCCGCCCTGCCCTCGGCCAGCGCCGCGCGCGCCCCGGCAAGGTCAGACACGACCACGAAGGTCATGTCGGCCGGATTGACCCCACGCCGACGCGCCTCAATCAGCGCCATCAGGTGCGAGCCACTGCCAAATCGGCTGATGGCCACCCGGCACGTCCCCAGCGCGGCATCGTCACGAAATTCCGACGACGACCGCACATGAACGCCCCACGTCAGCGGGCTCGAGACGTACTGACTGACGATGTGCACGTCTGCGCGCTGTTCACGCGCCGCGATAGCACCTTCCGTCAACATGACGGCGACATCGACGCTACCCGCGGTCAGCGCCGACACCAGCGCACCCGTACCACCCGGGAAGTCCTGCCAGAGCAGGTCAAGGCCCTGCCCGGCAAAGTCACCGTGCTCCCTGCCCCAGTGCCACAACACATTGAAGTGCTCGGGCACGCCACCAACGGAGAGGGTTCGTAATGTCATGCTGACTGCACACTCGACAAAGGAAAGCGGCGGGCCTGTTACCGCAAACAGACGCCGTCTCCCAATCGAAAAGTACGCATGTTACGCCCGTCGACGTCGAATCAGCAGCGCACCAATCGCAGCCAGCGCCAGCCAACCACGCGGTCCCGCGGCCGAAGAGGTCGCTGAGCAACCAGAATCGTCGCCCTCGGCGCTTTCGGGTGACGTTTCGCCACCCGAAGCATCGGCAGTCACACCGCCGTCAGGCTCACCGGGGCCGCCGGCACCTGAATCGCCCGCCCCTCCCGTGTCGTCACCGCCGCCAGAATCCGTCGACGTTGCGCCGTCTTCTCCGGCACCCGCGTCAGCTGTTCCAACATCGGGCGCACCCGCGTCGTTACCACCACCGGCGTCGGGCACTTCGGTAACACAAGCCGAGTCGTCCACTTCGCACGTCGAGGTACAGCCGAGCTCACCGCCCGAGAACCCCAGCGACTCGCACGTGGCCTCGTCGACGAACAGCGCGCCATCGCACGCCTCGCCCTCATCCAGCGCTGCGTTGCCGCACGGACCGGGAAACGACGTCGCGTCACCCGGGCGCGTAGCGGCAAAGCCCGGCAACGGCGTGCCATCGCCATCGGGATCGCCCAGCTCCTGGCCGTTCGTAAACCCGTCTCCGTCCGAGTCCAGCTCATACAGAGCTGCCCAGTCAATGGTGCGACCACCGAAGTTAATGGCGCGCAACGACCTTATATCATTGCCAAAATCATTCCATCCCGCGCCACCGGTCGGGCGAGTATGGCACGTCGAACAGCTGTAGGTTGTTCCGTTGGGTATCGCGTTCGGGGACCACGAGTACGCGAACGCCGAAGACGGCGCAGCAACACAGGCAAACAACAGCAACCCAGAAACAATTTTCATACCAACTCCTCGAACGCAAAGGCCAAACTCAGGCGATTAATCACGGCGACGAACACTCCAGAAAAACATCGTAACCATCAACAGCAACCAGCCCGAAGCGCCCTCAACCGGCGCCGCCGAGCAACCACCGCTGCCCGAGGAACCGCCGTCTTCCGATTCGGGGGCGGCCACGTCGCTCCCATCGGCGGTGGCAGAGGTGTCACCGGTGGTATCAGGGCGGGAGCCCGCGTCGGGGTCGGCGGGCAAACCAGAGTCGGGGCTTACGCTGGTATCACTTCCGCCCTGCCCATCCTCTTCGTTCACATCGGACGAACCCGAGTCTGAAGAAGCAGCGTCGCCGCTCGCGTCCGACTCAACGCCTGCGTCCGAATCAACGCCTGCGTCCGACTCAACGCCTGCGTCCGACTCAACGCCCGCGTCGATCGTGCCCGCATCGCCGTCTTCGTCGTCGGCGGCCGAGCGACAGTCGCTCAGGTCGATCGTGCAGTCGCTTCGGCACACGGCGGTGCCGCCGGTGAAGCCTTCCGCGATGCAATCCTGCCCGGCGGACAATGTTCCGTCGCAGGCTTCATCTCCTTCAACGACGCCGTCGCCGCAAACGAAGCGCACGCACGCCGACGAGTCAAAGCCACAGTTTCCGGCGCAGGCCAGCGTTCCTCCGTCAAAGCCGAGCGACTCGCAAGACGCGCCACCGAGCGCCGACCCTTCACAGAACTCGCCTACATCGAGCAGGCCGTTGCCACAGGTCTCGAACACGCAACCCGATTCATCGACCGCGCAGTTGTCGCACGTGGTGTCACCCGAATCGTAACCCAGATCCACGCAGCTCTCGGCCGGTGCGCCATCGCACGTCTCCAGTCCCGTGACATCGCCGTCGCCGCAGATCGAGTCCAGGCACCGGCCGGTCTGCACGCGACAATCGGCGGCGCACGACAGCGTGCCGCCCAGGAAGCCGCGGTCCTCGCACGAATCTCCGGCCACTGGCGTGGTGTCACACTCCTCGCCCGCGTCCACCGTTCCATTGCCGCACAGCGTGGTCAGGCACGACGAGGTGTCGATGGAGCAGCCAGAGCAGCCGAGCTCGCCGCCCACAAACCCCTCTGTGAGGCAGGTGCGCGAGCCTGG
>JAGWVZ010000207.1 GCA_018970625.1 Myxococcales bacterium
GGTTGTCCCGTCGAGCAGGTGTCGTGGCTGGATGCTGTGAGTTATGCCAATGCGTTGTCTCGGGCCCATGGGTACAGCGAATGTTATGACAGCAGCGGCGATGTGCGGGGTGGTGGCAGCATCTATGCGTGCACAGGCTTCCGCCTGCCTACAGAAGCGGAGTGGGAGTACGCGGCCCGCGCTGGAACAACCGGAAGCCGTTATGGTTCGCTGGACCAGGTGGCATGGCATCGTGGGAACAGTAACTCGGAAACGCATGGCGTCGGTGAGCTTCAGCCCAACGCATGGGGTTTGCACGATATGCTGGGCAATGTGTGGGAGTGGACGCATGACTGGTACGGCGAGTATGGAGGCTCAGCTGAAGACCCGTCAGGGCCAGCCTCAGGCTCCGCTCGTGGTATCCGCGGCGGCGGTAGCGGCAGCGGCCCGCCGGATCTGCGTTCGGCATTTCGCCTTTGCAGCGACCCGCTCATGCGCACCAGCATTGGCGTTGGCTTCCGCCTGGCCAGGACAGCGCACTAGATCCCGCGATCGGCGGGTTGTTTCGCAGCAGCTGTTTCCGTTGGGCTCATTATTCCCCTTCGTCGCTTCGCATCGGCCGGGAGCTAATCAACTTCCCCCTACCACCCCCTCACATCCCCACCGACAACTGATAATTCACGCACGTGCTCGCCGCCGTCTCGGCCGTCACCAGAATGGTCAGCACGCCGCCGTCGTTGTTGGCGCCGTCGGTGACGTCAAGGCGGCCTGAGATGCCGTCCGGGTTGGCGAGTAGCACCTCGGCCACTCCGTCGCCTTCGGTAGAGTCGCAGCACCAGCTGAGGTCCTCGAAGATGTTCAGCTCGCCCTGCGCGCACAGCGGCTCGTCGAGGGGGCCCAGAAACTCGTACTCCCACGCGGCGCACAGGAAGAGGGAGCGGTCGGTGCTTCGCAGCTCGACGGATGGCTGCAGCGGGTCGGTGCCGAGCACGTCGATGCCGCGCACGTAGTGCAGGTCGACGTCGTCGGCGAGCTGCAGGGCGTCGGTGGCGTCCAGAGGGAATGTATCGGTGTCGTTGAGCTGCCCGAGCAGGCGCACGTCGGGGCGGTCGTCGCACACAAACTGGTTGCCGTCGCAGCGCCAGATGGCGGGGTCGGGGGTGGTGGCGGCCGCACAGGCGCAGGCGGTGTCGAGCACGGCACCGGGCGGGGTGTCGCACCCACCGCAGGCGTTGGTACCGCCGCCCTGACACACGACGTCGTTCAGGCCGTCGCACACGTAGCGGCCGCCGCAGGAGCCGCACGGCGCGTTGGGCGCGGCAGTCAGGGGCGAGCATCCGCCGCAGGCGTTGGGGGTCGACGTGCGGCAGACCACGGCGTCAGCGCCCTGGCAGGCCCACACCGCACAGGCGCCGCCGCACGAGGTACCGGGGGTGCTGGCGAGCGGCGCACAGCCACCGCAGGCGTTCGTTCCGGCGCCCACGCAGGTGACACCGACGCCCTGCGTAGCGCATTGCCATTCGCCACAGCCGTCACCGCAGGGCTGGCCGGGCTGCTGGGCGGGCGCAAGGCAACCCCCACAGGCGGCCTGTTGCGGGGCGGGGCAGGCCGAGCCCGTGTCGGAGCGCGAGCCGTCGTCGTCGGGGCCCACATCGACACCCTCGTTGTGGTCCTCGCTGTCCGGTGCGGCCGATTCGCGGCAGGTGCCGGCGATGCAGGTGCCCAGGACACAGTCAAAGTCGCGTTCGCAGCGGCGGTTCTCGTCAAGCCCGGAGTCGTCAAAGCGACAGGCGGTGAACGCCGGGCAGACCGACAGGGCGAGCCACAACAGCGGGGCGCGCGAGGGCAGATTCTTCACAAATAACAACGTCATGTGTGTACGGGTAGCATACGCGGGTACGCTCGGCAACCGGGCATCCGGTGAGCGAACGCTGAACAAGAAGGTTGCAATCACGGGGTCGCGGCCTAGTATGCAAGGCCCTACCGGTGACAGGAGCGCGGAATGGCTCGTGCGAGAAGCAAGCAGACTATGGGACGGCGCCTGACCGGTGTCGTGCTCTGCGTTTTGCTGGCTTCCTGGTCTGGCATGGGTTGCGCGTATCCGTCGCATCGGTGGGGGTACGACCGGCAGCTGCTGGCCGCCGACCGCATGGCCGACCACGGGGATTACGAGGGCGCCCGCGCCGCCTACGAGGCGCTGGCGTGGGAGACGGTACGCGAAGACGATCTTCGATACGTGCGTTTTCGGCTTGCCTATCTGTATGAATTACAGGGCGAATTTGTGCAGGCGATCGAGGCATATACGGCCATTGCTGCCGACCCGGGCGCCGCGGTGGACCAGTTTCCGGCGCAGGCGCTCTATCGGGTGGGGCGCATTCAGCACGACGAGCTGGGCGAGATCGACTCCGCGTTCGACACCTGGGACCGTACGATTCTGACGTTCCCAAACTCGGATTTTTCGGAAGACGCGATGACGTCCATCCTTCGCATCTGGCGCCGCGAAGCGAACCGCGACGCGTTGCTGGGCTGGTTGTCGGAGCGCGCATCGCAGCTGGCGCGCACCGAGATTGGCGACAACCTGCTGTACTGGACAGCGCGGGTGCTGGTGGAGGAGTTCGCGGACTACGAGACCGCATTGCCGTTGTTCGTGCGGGTGTACACGGAATATCCGCGCGGTGGTCTCTGGGACGACGCGATGTGGCGTGCGGCAGGGTGTCTGGGCAGTCTGCAGCGCATCGACGACGAGTACACGCTGCTGGAGTCGTTCGTTGACCGGCGCGAAGTATCGCTGATGGTCGCGGATTACGACTCTTCCTGGTACAACGACGCCCTGTACCGCATGGCCGAGATTCATGAGCAGCGGGGAGACACCGATGGTGCCGTGGCGGTATGGACCCGGTTTCTGACGACCTTTCCGCTGTCGATTGAGGCCGACGACGTCGCGTTCCATATCATGGAGCTCGAAGCGCCGCGCTGCGGACGCGCGACCATGAATGAGTGGATGGCGTATTTGAACGAGGAGCACCCGGAGTCACGCCATCTGGACGACGCGACCGCCCTGATGGCCAACTGTGGAGGCGCCCGGTGATAGAAGTGCGCGGCGTCACCAAATATTACGGCCGAACGGCGGTGCTGAACAATGTGTCCATGGTGGTGCACGAGGGCACGCAGCTGGGCCTGATCGGTCCCGGCGGCGCCGGCAAGACGCTGCTTATCAAGATCATGAGCGGTCTGGTAAAGCCGGATGCCGGCAAGGTGTTTGTGGACGGCGAAGAGGTGACGGCGCTGGGTCCGGTAGCGCTGTCGAAGCTGCGCGTGAAGATGGGGATGCTGTTTCAGAATTATGCGCTGTTCGACTTCATGACGGTGGAAGAGAACATCGCGTTTCCGCTGCGGCAGAAGAACGAGCTGCCCGATGCCGAGATTCGGGAGCGTGTGGCGGAAATTCTGAAGGCGGTGGACCTGCCGGGCATTCAGCGGCAGTTTCCGAACGAGCTGTCGGGCGGCATGAAGAAGCGTGTGACGTTTGCGCGCGCGGTGATTCACGACCCGCCGATTCTTTTTTATGACGATCCGACCGCGGGGTTGGACCCGGTGACGTCGTCGAAGATTTTTATTCTGCTGGAGCGTCGCCGGAACGAAAAGGGGACGACGTCGGTGGTGATTACCCACGATATTCTGGGCGTGAAGGACATCTGCGACGAGTTTGCGATGCTCGACCAGGGCCGGCTGATTTTCCGCGGAACGCGCGAGGAGATCGAGAACACAAGGCTGCCTCGGGTGCGGCAGTTCTGGGAAGGGAAGGCTGAACTATGAGCCGCCTCCTTGCTGCCATAGGGACAAGCGCGCTGTCGACCGCGACCGAGCTGGGCGGCATGGTGATGATGCTGCTGCACATCTTTCGCGGCATTTTCACGTGGCAGATGGACGGCATGGAGACGTGGCGCAACCTGTACAAGGTGGGCGTCAAAAGCTTCCCGATTGTGGTGGTGACCGCGCTGCTGGTGGGCGCGATCATGGTGATTCAGACGGGTGCGCTGGTGGCTCAGTATGACGCCTATGGCCTGCTGGGCTGGGGCGCCGGGTTCGCGACGTTGCGCGAGGTGGGTCCGATCATGATCGGCCTCATGTTTTCGGGCCGCGTGGGCGCCAACAACACGGCGGAGCTGGGCACCATGAAGGTGACCGAGCAGGTGGACGCGTTGCGGGCGCTGGCGATTGACCCGATGACGTACCTGCTGGTGCCCCGCTTTGTGTCGATTGTGCTGATGATGTTTCTGCTGACGATCGTGGGTGACCTGACGGCGTTGCTGGGCGGTGCGTTGACCGCGCAGCTGCTGCTTGGTGTCGAGCCGCTGCTGTTCTTCTGGAGTATTGATGAGTACCTGCTGACCGAGGACCTGTTCAACGGCCTGTACAAGGCGTTCACGTTCGGGTTCGCGATTGCGGTGGTGAGCTGCCACTTTGGTATCACCACCAGTGGTGGTGCCGTGGGCGTTGGCAGGGCGGTGAACGCCTCCGTCGTAGCCTCGGCGGTGAGCATTTTCGTGCTCGACTACCTGCTTACCTACCTGTTGGGTTAGGAGAAGACGGCATGAGTGAAGATCAGGCGACGATGCAGGCGGGTGACATGGCTCCTCCGGCCGAGCTGCGCACGGGGTTCATTCACGACGTGGTGGGCGCGTTGGGCGAGCCGGTGCTGCATGTGTACCGCGAGGTCCGGAACATTCTGGGTCTCATGTTGCTGACGTTCTTTTACACGGTGTTTCGCCGGATTCGCTGGTCGGCCGTGTTCGAGCAGGCGTTCAACGTCGGCAACCGGTCGTTGTTTTTCATTACGGTGGTTCTGGGCTTTCTGGGCATGATTTTGATTTATCAGTCCGGGTTTCAGGCACAAAAAATCGTTGGCGACCTGCAAATGTTGGGTGCGCTGTACGTACAGATGCTGTTCCGTGAGTTCGCGCCGACGATTACGGCGCTCATGCTGGCGACGCGGGTGGGCACGGGCATCGCGGCCGAGATTGCGTCGATGGTGGTGACCGAGCAGGTGGATGCGCTGCGCATGAACAATGCGGACCCGGTGCAATACCTGGTGGTGCCGCGTTTTATCGCCACGCTGGTGATGACGGTGGCCCTGTCGTGTGTGTCGCTGGTGGTGGCGTTTACATCGGGGATGATGCTGGGCTGGGGCGCCTTTGGGATCAACCCGTCGACGTTTTACAACACGGCCCTGCTGGAGTGGGGCGACCTGATTATCTTTCTGCTGAAGTCGACGGCGTATGGCATTGCGGTGCCCATCATCGCGGCCGAGGCGGGTCTGTCGGCGTTTGGTGGCAGTGAAGGCGTGGGCTGGGCCACGACCAAGAGTGTGGTGAACGCATCGCTGGCGGTGACGTTCCTGGACTTCATTCTGAGTGGCTTCGGCTACGTCTTCCTGTTTTCGTGAGGCGTCGATGATCGAGTTTCACGACATCTACAAATCATTTGGCTCGAAGCACGTGCTGCGCGGTGTGACGCTGACGGTGCGCAAGGGCGAGGTCATGTTCATCATTGGCCAGTCGGGCGCCGGCAAGTCGGTGCTGGTGAAGCACCTGGTGGGGTTGCTGAAGCCGGACGCGGGCCGCGTGCTGCTCGACGGTCAGGACATTACACACCTGAAAGAGAAAGAGTTTTATCCGGTGCGAAAGCGCTGCGCGATGGTGTTTCAGAACTCGACGCTGTTTGACTCGATGACGCTGCTGGACAATGTGGCGCTGCCGATACGCAAGCACTTTAACGTGAGCGTAAAGGAGTCGCGCCGGCTGGCGGTCGAGAAGCTGGAGCTGGTGGATATGGCGCGCGAGGCCGAGCGTTATCCTGCCGACTTCGGGGATGGCATGCGCAAGAAGGTGGCGATCGCGCGCGCGCTGACGCTGAATCCCGATTTTGTTATTTTCGACGAGCCGACCACGGGCATCGACCCGATCTCGGCCAATATTGTCGACCGGCTGATTCGTGACCTGAGCGATCGCCTTGGCGTGACCTCGATTGTAGTGTCGCATGACCTGCGCTCGATCTTCGGCGTTGCCGACCGGGTGGCCATGCTTTATCAGGGTGCGCTGATTCTGGACGGGCCTCCCTCGGTCTACCGGAACTCGGGCAACCCCATTGTTGATCAATTCATCAACGGGCGCCCCCATGGCCCGATGGAAGTCTGAGGGCCCTGTGAGGGGTCTCGTCGAGGAAACATGAGCCGAAAGGAAACCGCTATTGAAGTGAAGGTCGGCGCGCTGGTGCTGGCGGCTGTCGCCATTCTGGTGTCGTTCGTCCTTGTGTTGGGCGACTTCAACTTCAACCCCGGATTCGTCATCTACGTCGACTTTGATAATGCCGCCGGTCTGAAGCCGGGTGCTCCGGTACGCCTGGCGGGTATTCCTGCGGGCTCGGTGAAGTCGGTCGTGTTCATGGGCGGCGAGGTGGACGAGACGACTGGCATGCCGGTCTACGTTCGCGCAACCCTCCGGATTGACGAGGAATTGCGTGAGTCCGTGCGCGAGG
>JAGWVZ010000208.1 GCA_018970625.1 Myxococcales bacterium
CGCTCAGCGGCTTTCTGCCGTCGCTTCAGGAGCATGTCGATGCGGTGTTCCGTCCTGCTTCCGAAACCGCGCTGCAGGCCTGTCAGGAAGCGATCGACGCTTTCGACTCCGATGGCTCAACGCAGGACGACTACCGACGGGCCATCACGCGCGTCGGACTTTGCCTGCAACGTTACGCGACAGCGGTGACCAATGTATCGGCGGAATACAGCCGGGCGGGTGACTAGCGGAGCGACTGGAGGACGATATGCGCACCGTCCTTGATGCAGCTGATGTGTTCGTCGTGTCAGAACCGGTCGGCCCTTTCGCCATGAACCAGTACCTTGTGGGGTGTAAACGCTCTGGGCAGGGTGCGATTATCGATGCCGGCGGACCTCCTGCGGCTTTCCTGCAAGAAGCAAGTCGGCGCGGCGTACAGATTGTCGCCATTCTGCAGACGCACGCGCACATCGACCATGTTCTGGGTCTGCCTGAAACACGCACCGCCCTGCCCCATGTGCCGATCTGGCTGCATTCAAACGAAGTCCCGCTCTATGAGGGGGTAGTCATGCAGGCACGGATGTTCGGGCTGCGTGCCTCGGCGCTGCCCGCCGTGACAGACTGGATTGAACAGGGCGGTCGTATCGCAGTAGGTGACCTTCGCTTTGATTGCCTGCTGACTCCGGGGCATAGTCCGGGTCATATCTGTTTTCACGAGCGGTCCCATGGCCTTCTCTTCGGTGGTGATCTGCTGTTTCGGGGCTCCATCGGTCGCACCGACCTGCCAGGATCCGATGCTGTCGTCATGCGCCAGAGCCTGCGGCAGATCATGACCCTGCCCGATGAGACGCGCGTGTTTCCCGGGCATATGGGGGACACGACGATCGTTCAGGAGCGCCGATCCAATCCCTTTATCGCTGACGCGTTGTCGTGATTGCGGAGGCTCCATACATCGCGGTCGCCGGTAATATCGGCGCTGGCAAATCGTCATTTCTGGAGTTTGTTACATCCCGTTTCCGCGTAGAACCAGTCTACGAGCCAAACGAGGAAAACCCTTTTCTGGCGCCATTTTACGACGACATGGCCAGATGGGCGTTCCACAGCCAGATCTTTTTTCTGGCAGCAAAACTGCAGATTCACGACCAGCTGACGCACACCACCGGCCCGATTATTCAGGATCGGACGATCTGGGAGGACGCCGAGATTTTCGCCGAACAACTGTACCGAACAGGCAAGTTATCGGCAGAGGAATACGCAACGTATCGACGTTTGTACGAATCGGCGCTGGACCGCATTCGTCCGCCCGATGTACTGATCTATCTGCGGTGTCCGGTGAAAACACTGACTCGCCGCATCGTTCGTCGCGGTCGCGTCATGGAGCGTGGTATTCCGGCCGCGTATCTGCGCGCCTTGCATGACCTGTACGAAGCGTGGTTTGAACGCTGGACCCTTTCGCCAAAGCTGGTCATTCAGACGGATCGAATGGACCCGGTCACCGATCTGCTCGCGCACACGGAAGTTCTGGATCTGATGGGAGACTATCTTCAGAGACGCACCCCGGGCGTGTCTTGACAGCGCACTGGGGAAGGCGGTCGCCACCCGGGCACTGGAGCCCTCGCAGCCGGTCCTGCCTTGCGCTTCTGGTGTGGATGACGGGGGCCTGCACGTCGTCCGAGGTGAGCCTTCCCGAACTACCTTTACGGCCCCTCCTGTACACCGAGGTGACGTCGCGTGTGGAAGGCGGGATCCCTGGCTTCGACGAATGGCTGGCGCCCAACCATGATCCCCTCGCCTGGCCAGCCGAGGCTTCATCGGGCGTCCTGCCTACGCATGTTTCGGTCGTGAGGGAGCCCCGATCGGCCGAGGAGCTGATGCTGGCGGTGTTCGAGGCGTTGTTGTCGGAGGACGACGGTCAGCTGGAGTCGCTGGTCTTCACGAGCGAAGGCTACATGGCAGCTGCGCGCACGAACGAGACCGACGCCGAAGCGACGATCGCCGAGCTCGAGGCTGGTGTTCGGGCACTCTTCGAGCAGTTCGAGTCGCCGAGTGAATCTCAGGCGCGACCCGATGGCTTGCGCGGTCTCATGGAAGCCGGCCAGATCACGGTGGGTCGCGGGCGTAACCTGGACGGCTCGTCGACGACGCCGGAACAGATACCGGTGATGCACTGGAACAGTGAGATGGTGATGCGACTTCGCGACACCGACGTGGAGTTCGTGCTTCGTTTCCCCAAGGTGCTGGTGGGAACGGATGGGGTGTGGCGGCTCGCCGCAGCGCCTACGGTTGACGGCCGATTTCAGGCGTTTCGTGCGCTCGGCATGGACCTGAAACCGGAGATGATGTCTGCAGAGCATTCTGCATTCCCTCTAAGTGTAGGTAATTATTGGCATTACCGAACAATTCGACCCCTGTCATCGCAACCCCGGGAGACGAATGGGCGCACAGCCAACAGCACTGCGAACAGCGGCTATCGGGATGAAGTCATTCAGACGGATGATCACTCAGGCTACCGACTGGTTCGTCTGCGCCGTCTCTTTGATGATCCCAACCGTCCGAGTCAGGTCTTCGCGTGGCTGGTGACGCCGTTACGTGTTTATGCGTGTTCCCGCGATTGTCAGCGTAGCATCGACGATACGGGTTGGATTCTGACCTACGCGCAGAATCAGGTACCGCTTCTGGTGTTGCCCGCACTGCCCGGCGAGGCGTGGGGTACCGGAGGAAACGACACGGAGCACAATGTCTGGCGCATCGCGCCAGAGCGTCAGGAGATCGTGGTTCCGTCGGGCACTTTTTCGGACGCGGTGGAGCTGTCTCGCTCGGTGGCGGGTGGGCAACAGTTTGTGTACTTTGCTGCCGGAGTCGGATTCGTGATGCGCCGCAACAATGCGGGGCTGCAGACCGAAGACGAAGAGCTGATCGACTATCGGATCATGCCGTGAGCGACGCCCTGCACGAGAAAGTCAACCGGCTACCACAAAAGCCGGGCGTGTATCTGCTCAAGGATGCCGAGGGGGTGATCGCGTACATCGGCAAGGCGACCAACCTTCGGAGTCGTGTCCGGAGTTACTTCGGTCAGCAGGACACCCGCACGTTCGTACAGCAGCTGGACTACTGGCTGCGCGATGTGGATGTGATCGTGACGCAGAGCCCCAAGGAGGCCCTGCTACTTGAGAACACGCTCATCAAGAAACATCGCCCGCGGTTCAACTTTATGCTCCGCGACGACAAGAATTACCTTTCGTTGCGAATCGATACCAGCCATGCGTGGCCGCGGGTCGAGCTTGTTCGACACATGCGGGATGATGGAGCGCAGTACTTTGGTCCGTATCACTCTGCGCAGGCGGTTCGACAGACGCTGAGCGTGATCAACCGTTTCTTTCACCTGCGTAATTGCCCGGATACGGTGCTGAATAATCGCACGCGCCCATGTCTGCAGTATCAGATCAAGCGATGCCCGGCGCCGTGTGTATTGCCGGTCTCGCGGGACGAGTATCTGGACGACGTGCACCACGCGATGCTGTTTCTGCAGGGGCGAGAGTCGGAGCTGACGGATCAGCTGGAGGCACGCATGGAGCGGGCCGCCGAGCAGCTGGAGTTTGAGCAGGCCGCGCATCTGAGAGATCAGATCGTGGCGATCAGGGCGTCGCTGCAGCGGCAGTCGGCGGTGCAAACGACCCAGGTCGATCAGGACATCATCGGGCTGCACAGGCAGGGCGGCAGTGTGGCCGTCGCGGTGCTCACCTTCCGTCACGGTAGTCTCACCGATGTGGCGACGTTCGGGCTCAGCGATCAGGTGTTCCCGGACGATGAGCTGCTGGGGAGCTTTGTCAGCCAGTTTTACAGCCTGCAGTCGCGTACGCCGCCCGCCGAGATTGTGGTGCCTCTGCTGCCCGCCGACTCGGCTGAGCTGGAAGACCTGCTGGCCGATGAGCGCGGTTCAAAGGTGAAGTTCACGGCGCCACAACGCGGAGACCGTCGCAAACTTATCGAAATGGCCGAAGAGAATGCGCGCACATGGTTTGATGAACACATGACCTCTACGGCGCGTATGATGGCTGCGGTGTCGAAGCTTCGCGAGAAGTTGGGGTTGCGTCAGATGCCTCGCACGATGGAGTGTTACGACATCTCGAACTTTCAGGGTCGGCAGATTGTGGCGTCACAGGTGGCGTTCGTCGATGGCGAGCCCGACAAGGCGCGGTATCGAAAGTATCGCATCCGGACGACGGTCGGACAGGACGACTTCGCGTCCATGTTCGAGGAACTACAGCGGCGCGCGAAGCAGGCGATCGATGGTGTTCTGTCGATGCCTGACCTGATCATCATCGACGGTGGCAAGGGTCAGCTGAACATGGCGATTCAGGCACTGCACGATCTTGGGTTTCACGACCAGGAGGTGGTGTCGCTGGCCAAGTCTCGCGTGGTGGGGACAACGGTTGAACAGGATGCACCGACGTACTCTCCCGAGCGCGTTTTTTTGCCCGGCCAGCGCGAGCCAAAGGTGCTGAAGCAGAACAGTGACGAGCTGTACCTGTTAACACGGATACGTGACGAGGCTCACCGCGTGGCGATCGGCTATCACCGGGAGCTTCGCAAGAAGGCCACCTTACGAAGCCAGGTCGACGACATCGAAGGGATCGGTCCGACTCGGCGTGGTCAGTTGATTCGGCATTTTGGCAGTGTGAAGCGACTTCGCGAAGCCACCCTGTCAGAGATCGAGTCGGCGCCGGGCATGAACGTCAATCTGGCAGCGCGTGTGTATGCGTACTTTCACCCCGACGCGATGGATCGCCCTGCGACGGCGATGAGTTTTGACCGGGATTACCCGGATGACGTTGACTTCGGCCCTGATGCGGATGACCTGAGCCAGCGCCATCCCGATGAGGAGGAGGTCCTGTTCGATGACCTCGACGAGCCAGACGACGAGCGGCTCACCGTGGACCGGTTCGACCCCGGCGCTCCGCTGTCTGGTGATCACCGGTCGTTTCGCCATCCTGATGATGGGGTGCGGACGGCGTCAGACAGACCTCATGATTCGACGGTAGCGTCGGCACCGCGCTCGGGCACCACCCGTCGCGTACCGGACGGAGCACGGTCAACATCGCGCGTACAACCGTGGGAGGACGGGGCTCCCGTTATCTCTATTGCGGACCAACTGCGCGAACGCATGGGAACCACTCGCGTTATTGCCGCAGGGAGTAAACGCCCGCGAAAGAAGCAGCGATAAATAAAGGACTGGTTTTCGATATTTTCAGGTGAAATAGCGTTTCCATATCGCGCAAACGCTCCCCGATAAACTGACATTCAGTTTACCGGCATGAAACACGATATGCTTCTGCAGCAACAGGAACGAACGATGAATATCGAGAAATGCTGATCCACTTCGTGCGAGTCACCATACCCCGAATAATTGCCGCGCATTTTCGGCAGTCAGCCCGGCAATTTCTGCACCGCTTACGCCACGCAGCCAGGCAACGGTATCCATGACGGGCAACAGGTCATCGCAGATGCCTTCCCCCGGTCGGCGGTCGCCTGTGGTCATGGCGGGGGCGTCGGTTTCAATCAACAGTTGCCAGTCGGGAATGTGAGTGGCGGCAGCGCGCACCCGGCTGCTGTGATTTCGCGTGACAGGCGGCCCGATTCCGACATGGAAATTCAGACGTGCGTACTGGCGCGCCTCTTCGAGACTGCCAGAAAATGCGTGAATTACGCCGCGCAATTGTTTCTGACCATATTGCTTTAATAATTCAGCAACCCGCGCATGACATCGAACGGCATGCACAATCAGGGGTTTATCGAGAGAATTCGCCAGTTGAATATGCGCAATAAACCATTGTTCCACGAGGTCATGCAGGGGGTGATTCCGGGGAATCCTGAGATGATCGAGGCCACTTTCCCCCACCGCTATCGCCCACGGTTGGGCCGCGAGTTCGCAGACCTGTCGCCATCGCGCGCACTCCTGAGGTGGCACCGGGTTTTCTTCTACCCACCATGGATGTAACGCAATCGCCTGACGCACTCGCAGGTCATGGGCGAGCGCGTGTCGCGTTTGCTGCGACTGTTCCGGGATGACTCCGGGAATGACGGCGCGGTAATCAGGGTGAAGAAACAGCCCCCTGGCCCGTTGTTCATCCGCGATCTCGTCGATGTGGATATGCGAATCGACGAAGGTCATTAGCCCTTGAAGAGCTGACCTACCAGGACTTCGCGCCGACCGGCACCACCGCTGGAGGGGCCGACGATGCCTTCTTTCTCCATGCGCTCAATCATGCGAGCGGAGCGATTGTATCCGATGCGGAACTTTCGCTGCACCATGGAGATGGACGCCTGACCTGCCTCGATGACGGACTGCACGGCTTCGTCGTACAGCTCGTCGTAATCTTCCTCTTCGGCTTCCGCAGACTCATCGACCTGCGGCTTGAGGATGGTTTCGTCGTATTCGGGGGCCCGTTGTGCCTTCAGGAAATCGACGACTTTTTCGATTTCACGTTCGTCCACAT
>JAGWVZ010000209.1 GCA_018970625.1 Myxococcales bacterium
CAGTCTCAGGTGGTTCAGGCACAGCAGGAGCTGCACCGGCTCGCCACAGTCGAGCGTGAGTTGGCTGATGCTCAGCAGCAGTTGAACTCGGGGCGCGAGCGGGTCGCACTGCTTGAGCGGCAGCTTGCGGAGTCAAACGGCGCCGCGAATGGAAGCTCGCCCGGCAGCGCTGCTACCGCCCGCGAGCTACTTACCTTGCGCACTGCGCTGAATCGCGCCGAGGGCGAAGTGCTGCGGTACAAGGATGAAGTTTTCGCTCGCGATCATCGCATTGTGGAGATGCTGGAGTCGTCTGAGCAGCGCGAAGCCGAGCTGCAGCGTCTTCACGCGGCCTGCGACGATGCGGTGAACGCCCGGAATGACGCGATGAGCGCCCGAAACCATGCGGATTCGCGTGTCGCGGCCCTTCAGTCCTCCATCACACAGGCAGAAGAGGCGCAGTCCGCCACGGCTCTCGCGCTCGCACAATCCCAGACGCTCATCGTCGAGCTGCAGCAGCGACTCACCGGTGCCGAGCAACAGGCGGCACAACAGGCGACACTGCTTCAGGAGGCCTCCGCTTCGGCGCAGGCTGCTGCCTCTGAAAAAGACGAAAAGTTGGCAGCGCTGCAGAAGCGGCTTCAGGACGCGGACGTTCACTCGGCAGCGCTGACGCAGCAGCTGAACCAGCAGTCGCTTGACCTGCAGTCACTGACGCGTCAGCTCTCGCAGACAAACGATAGCCAGGACGCATTGCGGCGTTCTGCGGACGCAGTCGCAGACGAACTCGCCCGGACGCAGGCGCGACTGCGCGAGTTCGAGCAGCGCGAAGCTACGCTGCTTGGCGAGCTGGGTCAGGTCCTTGAACGCGAGACCGGGCTGCAGGCGCAGGTGCGTGACTCCCAGCTCGCGCTGGACGCCTCACAGGCTTCACTCGCAGAAGGCATCGCCGCCCGGGACGCCCTGCAGGCTGGTCTGACGGCTGCAGCGTCGGAAAATCATCAGCTGCTTGAACAAGTGAACGCCGCGCGCACCGGGGCCGCTGAGACCGCCGAACAGCTGCGGCAGGCTCTGACTCAGGCGCGCGCGAACGAAGAGCTCCTGCATGAGGCGCAACAAACGGTGCAGGGGCTTGCCGGGCAGCTTGCGACGTCAGGCAGGCAAATCGCCGACCAGGCCGCCGCGCTGGAATCCATGCGTACGGCATTGTCCGAAGCTCAAATGGCGTGCGAACAGCTCGCGCGAGAGCTGCAGGAAGCGACCCAACAGCTCGAGGCCGCCTCGCAGGAAAAGGCCGAGCTGTCTCAACGTCTGCAGTCTGCTGGCGAGCGTGAGAGTCAACTTCTGGCGTCGCAACAGGAGCTTCAGCAACAGCAGGCAACACTGCAGCACGAGAAGTCGCTCGTGGAGCAGCAGTTGGCTGAGCTGCAGAGCCAGAAAGCTACGCTCGACCAGCAGTTCACCGCGCTGGGCGTCGAGTGTGATTCGCTTCGGTGGGATGCCAGAGCGGCCGCCGACCGGATTGAGCAACTCACGGCCGCGACCCAGAAGCAGGCCGATGAAGCCAATCGCCTGCAACAACAGATCACTGCGTTGACCGAACTGAACAACGATCTCTCGACCACGCTCGAAGAGGAACGTCAGCAGGCCGAAACCGTCAGGGTGGTCGCCGATGAGCGTCTGGCGCGCATGAAAGATGAGCGCGATGAGCATCGTCAGCGCGCTGCGGTTGTCGCAGCGGAGCTCACCGAGATTTCGACGCTGGCGGACGCTGAGCACGCGCGCCTGCAAAGTCGGATCGACGAGCAATCGGCGCGGATTGCGCAACTGGACGCTGTGGCGAGCCGTGTCGCGCCGCTCGAAGGGTACGTACAGGCCGCCGACGCTCTTGTTGCAGCGCAGGCGGAAGATCTCGCTGCGCTGCGCCTCGCCTTTGAGTCCGCTCAGCAGGCCACGCAAAGCAGGGAATCCCTTCTCAACGATGTGGTCGCAGCCATCGCGCAGGCCGGAGAAGTGGCACGACAGCGTCCAACCTCCGGCTCGGCTCAGCTCCCCGTCTTCCGGTCAGAACAGCTTTTGGAGCAGTTGTCCCAACTGAAACCCGCACTGAACGTCATGCCGTTCGTCGTCGCGACCCCCCCGGCGCAAGCAGCAGCTGTGCCCTTCGAAGTCCTCGACGATGAGCTGGCCGCCGATGAGTTTGCGCACATTGATTCCGAGGTCATTCACCTGGATGATCTGTGACAGGACACCCCTCGCGGCGCATGGGCCACGAACAATCTCTTTACCGGTGTCGGGGCAGGAAATTGCGCTTCCCTACCGCTTTCTTTTCTGGTAGGTTGCACGTCCCGTCGTAGCGTCACCCGTTGCCTAGCCCGTGGGTTCCGCTCGTTCGGTCCATTTCGATTCGACTTTTCACATCCTCCGGTGGGTCAACCTCGGAGATTCCAGTGCAGCGCCGCCCTCATTCGGCGCGGTTTCGGAGATTAGCAGAATGTCCCGATACACAGGCCCCCGCGTAAAGAAGATGCGTTCTCTGGGACTCAACCTCCCCGGACTTTCCCGCAAGAAGATCAGCGACAACGCCCTGTCGCCGGGCCAGCACGGTAAGGACCCCAAGAAGAAGAAGCTCTCCGACTACGGCAAGCAGCTCCTCGAGAAGCAGAAGCTTCGCTTCAACTACGGCATCAGCGAAACGCAGTTCCGCCGTCTTGTGATCGCCGCCCGCTCCTCCAAGCAGGATACCGGCGCCAAAATCCTCGAGCTGCTGGAGCGACGTCTCGATAACGTCGTCTTCCGTGCCGGCTTCGCACCCACCATCCCGGCTGCACGTCAGCTCGTTGCCCATGGACATTTCATGGTCAACGGTCGGCGCGTCGACATCCCGTCCTACTCCGTCGACGTCAACGACGTCGTCCGCCCGCGCGACAAGAGCCTCCGCCTTGCCGCTATCGAGGCCTCGCTCGCCTCCCCCTCACTCTCCCTCCCCAACTGGATGGAGTTTGATGCTTCTCGTCGCCTCGCGCGAGTCTCCGCTCTGCCCACGCCCGACAGCGTACCGCTCGAAATGGACGTGCAGCTCGTTGTGGAATACTACTCCAAGCGTATCTGACGATCGCCACAGGCGGCGGCTCGAAGGGCGTGGTTTCGACTACGCCCTTTTTCGTTTTTTGCTCTGCGTCGGTAGCCCCTGTCGGTTGACACACAGACGCCCCACCCCTCGTGCCCAAGGCACTTGTCAGGGCGCCACCACAAAGTGCATCGCCGCAATCAGGCCCGTAGCCACCACGATGTAGCCCACACGCATCGACGTCACCTTCGCCTGCCAGGCCCGTAACGTCGCGCGAATCATGTCCAGTTGCGCCTGCTCGTCTTCATCGACAGATCGCGGCCACACCGCCGGCATCGTCTGCTGAGGCATCAGCAGCTGACTCACCACCAGTGGGGCCATCCACATCAGCATCTGTTCGTCGCGAAACAGCGCGTGCCGAAGGCCGATCACCACCACGACCACCGCGAAGATAGCGTACACCGCCAGGCTCGCGACAATGCGTGTCTTCAAACTAGCCAGATGCTCTTTCAGACGTTCCATGACACTCCCGGGAAAGCGGCCCCGACCCTCTAGCGTTGCGTGCTCACAACCTCAAGCCATGTCGGCGCGTTGGCGCTGTCTGCCAGACGCGCTTCACGCCTGACCACTCCCAGATCCTGAAGTCGCGCGGCCATCTGAACCTGCTCGTGCAGACCCAGTCGGATCCGAAACCCCCTCGCCGTCTCTTCCAGCCGCTCGCTGCCCACCCGGTTCACCAGCTCGGTGCGAAGCTCGGCGCCCGCCAGCGACGTCTCAATCGTGTACACCCAACCCTGCAGGCGTGGCTGCGCCATGGTTCTGCCATGGTCCACGGTTTCGGATCGACGCGTCTCGCTGCCCGCGCCTCCCCGAGGCCCGGAGCCTTCAGAACCTGACCCACCTGAACCCGCATCGGGTTGCGTTGTACGCTCCTCGGCGTCGAGAACGTCAGGCACCGGCATGCCAGCTGCCTGCGAACCTTCTTGCGTGCCCGGCACCTCGGGGAACTCCATCTGCCAGTCGTCGTCCGGCGCCATGCCCGAGCCCGACAACGGCCCCAGCAACGCGTCCAGCCGCTCCGGCGTCGCCAGAAACATCCAGGCGCCCAGAAACACCAGCGACACCAGCGCGAAGATCCACGAGCCCTGATAGTGCGCGTGAGTCCAGGAACCAAAGAACCGACCCCGCGAACGACGGCGGATCACGCGTGCCACGTCGTGGTCAAAGTCTTCAGGTGGCTTCGGCGCCGGCACCCGCGCCACCACCGCCATGGCCTCTGTCGCCGCAAGCAGCAGCTCGCGAAGCTCTTCGTTCGTCTCGAACTCCGCTTCGAATGCCGCCCTGGCTTCATCCGACAGGTCGCCATCCAGATACGCGGTGATCCGCTCAAACAGCTCCTCATTCGCGTTTGTCATAGCGGGTACCCTCGCGAAATCAGCTCCCGCAATGCCAGCCGAGCCCGAAAAAGACGAGACTTTACCGTGCCTTCCGCAACATCCAGGATCTGGGCTATCTCTCCGTAGGACAGATGTTCAAGGTCTCGTAGTACCACAATCAGCCGCTGATCCTCGTCCAGAGCGTTCAAGGCATCCTGTATCGTCTTCTCGAGCTGCGCGCCTTCCAGAATCCGGTCAGGCTGTGGCACCTGCTCGGATAATTGCACGGGGTACTCGCCCTCGTGCATCTCGTCCAGACTCTGGCCACGGTGATAGTTCCGGCGCGACAGGTAGCGCAGCCGATTCCGGCAATGATTGGCCGCAATCCGGAACAGCCACGTCGAAAACTGTGAATCCCCCCGAAACGAGTCGATCGCCTTGAACACGGTCACAAAGACTTCCTGTGACACATCTTCAGCCTCGGCCCTGTCGCCCAGCATACGGAACACCAGCGCGAACACACGGTCCTGATACTCGCGGACCATGCGGGCAAACGCAGCTTCATCCCGCCGCTGCAGACTGCGAATCAGTCGCTCCTGATCCTCGGGGTTGCTCATGCGCCGCCTTTGCTCACGTCTGCACCGTGGGGTCAACGAAGCATCTGACAACGCACCGCGACCGAAGTTCCGCGCCCACACACACAATTGTCAAACGGCCCGGACAGGCTGCGCAGGGCGGTGCCACGCATCCCGACACGTCGCACGGCACTCGACTGCGCCCAACGCTTCGACGTCGACGGCGTACCACTTCGCATCGTCATCGCGTCGCGGTCAGAGCGGCGCAACGCCCTGCAAAAATCAGTCTTCGTCTTCCTCGTCCTCTTCGTCGTCGTCGTCGTCGTACTCCTCGTACTCTGCGTCATCATCGAGCAGTGGCGCCTTGCCTTCCCACGGAACGAACTCCGCGATGCCCTCCGGGAACAAACGACGCAACGCGACCGCGTTTCTTTCACGGTCGGGACCGCGAAAGATGAACACCACGTCTTCCTCGTGACCGGCGATGAAGTCGGCCAGCTCTTCCATGTCCTCGGTCGAAAACTCGCGCTTGCCGCGCGGACCATTCACAAAATAATACCCGGGCCCGGCCACTGGCTCGGGGAACTCAAAATCGGCGTACGGATCGCTGGCGATCAGCCAACCCAGCGGCGTCGCCACCTCGCGGCACTCATCGAGCGTCCACACCCCGCGCGCTTCCCACACCGGTGTCACGTCCAGCCCGGCCAGAAAACGCTCGTGAAACGCCTTCATCGCCGCTCGATTGCCCTCGGTAGGCGTGAACGACGACGGCGTGCGAAAGTGCAAAAACCGGGGTTGAATCGCCTCAACTTCAAGTTTTACTTCTTCAAACAGACGCGCGTTGGCTTCCGTCACCTGAAAGAAACCTACCTGCTTGCGATCCAGACCAAAAGGCACCTCGTCACGAATGTCCAGCGGGTCGTCCGTCAGCCAGTGCCACGCCGACAACGACCATGCAAAATCGGCCGAGGCGCGCTGGCGCAACTTCCGCAACACCTTCAGGCGAATGGGCTCGCGCGACGCGTCCAGCAGCTCGACGCAGTCAAAGTTCGAAAAATAGCGTTCAAAGCGAAACGGCAAAGGGCCCGTTCCAATGCGGATTCTCGTCATGTGGGCAACACGTGTGTGCAGGGGGAAAACCACGGGTGGTCTAGACTACCCGTACCCGCTCGCCAAGCCCCGACGGCGCGCTCACCGCGAAAAGTGCATGCCACGCGCGACTTTTTCGTCGCCCTCCCCCGATCACACCTGCAAAAGAAACCCCCGGCGCCGCAGTTGACACCGGCGGGTGCATTCCGCAGATTCCGCGCGTCGAAATCCCGCGGTGACCCGATGCCCGTCTTCTCCGAATCCATTCGCCTGACCGAGAGCCCCCGGGCCACCATCGTCGAGGTCGGCCCGCGCGACGGTCTGCAGAATGAGCGCGTCATGCTCACCACCG
>JAGWVZ010000210.1 GCA_018970625.1 Myxococcales bacterium
CACGTGAGCGTCGTGGTCTCATCACCCGGAATGGTGTTCTCGACGTTCAGGGCATCGCCTGCTTCTGAGGCGTCCACATCGCAGCCAGCGAGCTCGGCGTGCAGTTCTACCGAGCCTTGCGCCGAGGGATAACTGTAATCTCTTCCCACCACCGTGTTGCCGCCGTCGTACGCAATGGTGTCGTCGAGCGTGCCATGAATCTGAAGCACGCTCACCGCAAGCGTGGCAGGCTGGCACAACGACTCGTCGACAAAGCTGGCCCCGGCGAGGCTCGCAATGGCCGTAAAGAGGTCGGACCGGTCGCACGCCAGCCGGTAACTCATGAAGCCACCGTTGCTGTGTCCAAACGAATACACGCGGCCCGTGTCAATGCGCACACCTGCCATGACCTCTTCGACCAGGCCCGACAAATACCCGACATCGTCCACATTCTCGCCGTTGAAGTCGCAACACGCCGGCGTCGCGTTCCAGAAACGGCGTCCCCCATCGTCCTGCGTACCGTCGGGAATCACCAGCACAAAATCCAGTTCATCGACAAACGCTGACACCCCCAGATACGCATTCTGAGCGAGCGCGCCGGCTCCGTATCCGTGCAACAGGAGCACCAGCGGATACTCGCGCTCGCGCGTGTAGTCCGACGGCAGGAACAGCTGCGCAGGGCGGTCGCCACCGACCGACACGGGCGGTTGTTCAGGCCACTGATTCACATCGACGGGAGCTGCGGCGTCCACCTGCGACGTATCTTCCTGAACCGCATCCTCGGTCGCCGAACCCTCCCCCGATGAATCGACGGCCGCGTCCGTGGCGCCGGAAGCCGGGGCGGTGTCGGACGTATTTTCAGAGCAGGCCGTCAGGGCGGCAACGACAGCAACAAACAATGGAAGGCGTGACATGGCAATCCGATGACGAATGTGGAATGGCTCGTTGTGGATGCCCCAACGTGTGTCCGGGTGCAATGTTGCGATGCGACTCCGACACCATTTTGCACCCCTTCGGGTATTTTCGCCCACCTGCGAGCACGTCACTCCGGCTGGCTCACGATTGGCAACGGGCATGCCAGATGGCGCGCGTTGTGCAAGGGTCAGCGCCGTCGCGGCAATTTGCCCGGGCTCTACCGTACTCACCCGAGGTCGTTGATGATCGTTCATGCCACAGCCGAAACAGCGCTTGCCTGCCTGCAATCCGGCCAGCGGGTTTTTGTTCATGGGGCCGCTGCTACACCGCACGCCCTGTTGCGCGGGCTGCGCGAGCACACGTGGCGCCTTCGAGATGTTGAGATCATGCACCTGCACACGTTCGGCGAGCCCTGGTATGCAGCGGCTGAGTTTGCCTCGCAGTTTCGGGTCACAAATCTCTTCGTGGGCGCGAACATGCGAAAATATCTCGATGGAGACCGGGTCGATTACCTGCCCTGCTTTCTGTCGGAGATTCCTGCGTTGTTTCGTTCGGGACGACGTCGACCGAACGTCGCGCTAATCCATGTGTCGCCGCCCGACCAGCATGGCTACTGCACCCTTGGCACCAGCGTCGACGTGGCCCGGGCGGCGGTCGATACGGCCGACCTTGTGATCGCGCAAATGAACGCGCAAATGCCGCGCGTTCATGGGGATGGTTTTGTGCATATCTCCCGCATTCATCACGCCATTGAGATCGATGAGCCTGTCGATGAGGTCGCGCCATCACCACTCAGTGACATCGAGCAGGCGATTGGCCGTCACGTGGCCGGTATTATTGAAGACGGCGCAACCCTGCAGATGGGCATTGGCGCAATCCCGGATGCCGTGCTGGCCTCGCTTGGCGGACACCGAAACCTGGGCGTGCACACCGAAATGTGGTCGGACGGCCTGCTGCCCCTGCTACATTCCGGTGTCGTGGATAATAGCCGTAAAACGGTTCACCCGGGTCGAACCGTCAGCGGTTTTGTCATGGGTTCACGTAAACTCTATGAATTTATTCATGACAATCCCGCCGTCATACAGCTCGATATCGAGTACGTAAATCGGGTGCAGGTCATCGCGCGAAATCCACGCGTTACCGCTATCAACTCGGCTGTAGAAATCGACCTGACAGGGCAGGTCTGCGCAGACTCCATCGGGGCCAGAATTATCTCGGGCGTGGGTGGGCAAATGGATTTTATTCGAGGCGCCAGCCTGTCGTCAGGCGGCAAACCCATCATCGCCATGCCAAGCCGCACCTCTTCCGGAAGAGCGCGCATCGTGCCCACGCTACAGACCGGTGCGGGCGTCGTCACCACGCGCGCTCACCTGCACTGGGTGGCCACAGAATATGGCATCGTCGATGTCTCCGGAATGACCCTCTCCGAGCGAGCGCATGCTCTTACGGGAATCGCGCATCCTGAGGATCGCGAGGCCCTTCAAGCCGCTCAACGAGCTCGCTGAAAACACCACCCGCAAACAAGGCCACAATTGGCCGGGGCCTGCGTTTGTGACCCGCTGCTGGACCCGCATCATCGGCTGGTTACCTGTGAGCAACGGGGCTGCCCTGCACGCACCCTCCATTTTTCCGATTTGTCAGGGTGCCACGGCCGAGAATCGCATCACGCCGCCCGTAATGCGGGTGTCGATCGCAAATCCACTCAATAAGCCCAGTTGGGTTACATACAGTGCGCCGTCTGCGCCGATCGTCACGGTGCTGGTGCTGTCATCGGTCGTAGGCTGACGTGTGACGACCTCGCCCGTCGCGCGATCAACCACAACCAGCTCGCTGCTGGCGGCCGATGGCAACGAAATGGTCAACAGCGTCTGGTCGGAAGGGGTCAACCGCGTCATCGTGCCAATAATGTGTTGATTGGTAATTGTCAGGACGCTCGACCACACCGCATCATCAGGCAGGTTCAGGCGCCAGACCTCCGTCGTACCGTCATAACGAATCAAATCGGGGACCTCGGTGGTAAATAAATCCGCAAATTGTACTTCCCACGCATAATGCTCGCCGTCATTCAGAACGGGTGACGCACCCAGCGCCGGCCCCGACAAAAGCGGCACCGTTATGGAAGGCGCGCAAGCCTGCGCATCGGTGTCCGCGTCGCGGTTCTCATCGCATGCGGCGATATCAAAGATCAGCGCCTCGGCCTCGACGGTATCGGGCGCCAACAACCCGTTGGTGCTGTTGCCATCGGTAATCTTTACAAAACGACCGTCGGGGCTCACCGATGGGCTCGCCGCGCTGCTGTTGTCAAACGCCGCCACCCAGCCCGGCGTTAGCTGCACACCCGCGTCGGTGGTGGACACTCGCACCTGAACCAGCGCCCCGCGCACATCAGACTCGCCCGTTCCAATGGCGTACAGCGTACCATCAGGCGCAATTCCGACCGTATTGTCGGTCCACTGCCGACCCACACCGGCAAATATGGCCAACAATTGATCGACGGTACCAAACGTCTGCACAAAGTCATCGCTGACCTCGGCCGGCAGCAACGGTTCGAGGTTCACGGTCAGACCGGGACGCTCAACCCGTGGCAACCCCACATCGTCGTAAACGCTGAGCTCGGCCACGATGCTACCGTCCGCCCTGTCCAGCAACGCCACCACGCCCGTGCCTGTCGCGACGGCCACGTGCCCCAGCGGGTGCAAATGCAACCCGGTGGGTCCACCAGGACTGCCGTCCTCGAACGTCCACGCGCGCCTCCAGCGCTCTGCTCCGTCCGGCGTCAGCGACAGTACACCCGCAGCGGTCGTGGCAAACAGGTTTCCGTCGGCATCAACAGTCACACTGCCACCCAACGCGCCGGGTTCATTCAGGCACCAGTCCACCTCACCGGTGGCCGCGTCGAGCGCATGGATGGTGCAGGGCGGCTCTGTACCCGCCGATGAGGTCACATAAAGGGTATTTCCGTCGGGACTGAAGGTGTTGGGCTGTGCAATGGCACGTCCCCGGAGCGCATGCCACGCAAGCTGCCAGTTACCAGCGCTGTCACATGGAACCAGATCGTTGTTCTGTGGGTTCGCGTGCACACCCACATAGGGCGATCCTTCGGGATACGGAGCCGCCGTCTCAGGGAGTGTGCACACAAATGACGTCTCGGCCGAGCCGTCGATGGGCCCCGTTGCATCCGTTACGGCGCCGGCGTCCAGCGACGTGTCCGAATCGGACTCCG
The DNA here is from genome assembly GCA_018970625.1 of Myxococcales bacterium. The sequence continues at coordinate 4,118 of JAGWVZ010000210.1, forward strand.
CCGCTGAGGATGCTCCGTCTTCGGCACCACAGGCGACCAGCCACACAGCGAAGAGCAACGCCGACCCTCGAACCTCGTGTCTCATGACTGCCTCTTGTCTTGCCTTGTTTCGGGGAACCCGGGGCGCCGGCATGAAACCGTCTGCCCGTCGTGTGTCGATTTGAACAATCGCGCGCACATGTAACGTGTGTTGGTCGCGCCGTACACCCTCACGTCCAGCGCACTCCCTCATCACATATCCGCAGCCGCGGCTCGTTCAACAAACCTTTGCGCGGGCGTACATGCGCCTGCCGACGCGCTGGCTGCCGGAACGTTGACCGCAAACCCGGGCAGGCATACGTTTCAGCAGGTCAGGCAAACCGGAGTAAACTCATGTCGGCAGATCGAACCGTTGCGTCGTTATTACTGGGTCTTCTGTGTGCGTGCAGCAACGTGGATACACAGGGCAGCCCTGCCGAAACATCGAGCTCTGACACGGGCGTCACCGACGGCGAAAATCACGCCGATTCTGGCGACGAGGGCTCTGTACCACCCATCGACCCGTTCGCAGCAGAACCACCTGAACATCCATTTCTGGCGGATTCTGTCTGGGCTGCCAGCCATCGAACGCCTTACGCACAGGGTTCAAGTCCGCTGCCAGGCCCGGTCATCGCCGGAAGTTCCCGCCATCTGTCGGTGCCAGGCATCCCCATCACGCTCACCTTTTCGGCCCCCTACCCGGACGGACGCCGCACCATCTGGGCTTCGCTGTTAGGCACGTCGGGCGCCATCATCAAACTCGACCATGCTTCGTTTACCCCCATCGACATTTACATTCCCGGCGAGCGCGAGACCGACGCGCCCGTCTACGAGCTGGGGATTAGCGGTGCCTACAACCTGCTGGACATCGACCAGCACCTGATCGTTACCCGAGGGCGTTTTCTCGAGGTTTTCGGAGACGAAACGCCGTCATCGGCCGATTCACCGATCACGCTGCTCAAGCGATTTGCGCTTCCCGACAGCTTCTTCTGCGGGCAACAGGACACGATCGTCGGCATCACGATGCTGTGGACCGGTGAGCTCGCCATTGCGACCGCCCATGGCGTAGTGGGTGTGCTACCGCGTGAGCCTGAGGCCATGCAAAACGAACGACTCCTTCGATATGCGGTCAATGGTGCTGCGTGCGAACAGGCGACGGTCGATTCCACCGCGGACGGTTTTCACATCGTCTCCAACTCCATTGCAGCCGACGAGACCGGTGGCATCTATGTCGTCAGCAGTCAGGCCATGATGCGCTTTCAGTACGACGGAACCGCCATCAGCCTGGCATGGGAGGCCGCCTACAACGTCGGCGAGACCGGCTCGGGAATCCGCCTCGGTGCCGGCTCGGGCTCTACCCCGAGCCTGATGGGGCTTCCGCAGGACGACGACCGGTTTGTCGTCATTACCGATGCGCAGGACATCATGCACCTGGTGCTCTTCTGGCGAGACGATATTCCTGCCGACTGGCAACCGCTGAGCCCGAATCACGATCGTCGCATCGCCTGTGAAGTGCCTGTCACCTTTGGCAATCCCGACGCAACGGTCACCGTCTCGGAGCAGTCGGTGCTGGTGCGCGAATACGCCTCTGTCGTGGTCAACAACCAGCTCGCCGATGAGTCGGTATTGGCCGGATTTAGTGGCCCCATTCGGAACATTCTCTCGGCCCTGGAGAGCGGTCGAGCCAGCCAGGCCCCGTTTGGGGTTGAACGCATCGACTGGAATCCGCAGACCCGGTCGTGTGCCACCGTCTGGGTAAATCCAGATATTTCCGTGCCCAATACGATTCCCGCCATGAGCGCAGACTCACGTCTGTTTTACGGCGTTGGATTGCAGGATGGTCTCTGGGGGCTTCACGCGCTCGACTTTGACACCGGTGAATCCCGGTTCTTTACACCCGCTCCCACCGACTCGTGCGATCAGGCCTTTCTGGATTCGTTAGGTGACACCTTCTCGGCCTTGCTAACGTCATGGATCGAGGAATTGCCACAACTCTGCGAAAATACCACCTTTGCTGCCACGCAGGTCGGTCCGGATGGTACAGCTTATACCGGCACCTTTTTTGGTGTAACGCGGTATCAGTAATCGTGATCTCGACGCAGGAGCTTGCCGCTCTGATATTTCGCATTGAATGCAACGACAGGTCATAGCGGAGTTTCTTCACACATTTATTTTTTCACGTGCCACCGTGAATCATCCGAATATCACCAACCTACTCACCCACCGAGCGTCGCCTGATGGTTACCGAGCCTTTGCCAACTGCCGCTGACAGCATACCTGCGCACGATGATTGGCGGCGGCAGG
>JAGWVZ010000211.1 GCA_018970625.1 Myxococcales bacterium
GTCAAGCGCGGACCGAGCGAGGGTCGCGAAAGGGACTGCATGGCCGACGTTTTGGCAAATGTGGATGGGGTGACCGAGGCGCGCTTGCCACTGAGGCGCGTTGCTCCTAGTGTCGTGCGCGGGCGCCCAATGGCAGGGCCCTGTCAGTGAGAATGAACGACGCACATGGCCTCTGAATTGACGTCCACTCCGGACGAGGAACTCGAACGGCGGTACCTGGGTGAACCTGTTGACCGGCGCCCATTGCTGGCGATCCTGGCGGGTTTGCTTAGCCCGGGCATGGGTCTCGCCTATATCGGGCGCCCTGTTTCGGGCCTTCTTTTGAATGCTGGGCTGATTGGTGTGTGGGTCATGTTCTTTGTGGCCTGGATGGTACGACCATTCGCGCCACTGGTGCCTGCGCTGGTGCTCGGTCTGGCGACGTTGCTGCTGTGGTTGATGGTGGTGGTGGATCTGGCCCGGTGGGCGTTTCGCCATGGCAAGGGCTATGTGGCTCGCGATGTGAATCACCCCTTCGTGTACACCGGCGTGGCGGTGTTTTCGTTCTGGCTTCCTGCCTACACCCTGCTGGCGCTGGTCCCCGGGTTCCTGTTTTTTGTGGCCCCTGTGGTGACCCCCGACATGTACCCGACGCTGGTGCCGGGTGACCATGTGGTGGTGGAGCGGTGTACCAACGGGCTCTGTCAGGTGAAGACAGGCGATGTGGTCGCGTACCGTGATCCGCGCACATCGGAGCGCCGCTTTGGGCGCCTTGTGGCCATGCCTGCGCGGCATGTGGCGATCGCCGAAGGACAGATCTACGTGGATGCTCAACCGTGCTCGCAGGTGCGCCTCACTGGCTCGCTACTGGATGGTGTGGAGCAGATGTCGGGCAGCGCCTCGGCATCCCGGGTGCTGATTGAAGAGACGTGTGGCAACAGCAGCTGGATGGCCGCCATGCCCCGGACCGCCGTGTGGGGCGAAGCAATCAACAGCGAGCCTGATACGGGCGTCTTCATTCTCCATGATGATCGTGCGCGCATGGATGACTCACGCACGGTGGGCAGGGTTCCCATCGAGGCGCTGCTGGGTCGTGTGACCTGGGTCGCGTGGACCACACCGGGCGTCGGGTCCGAGAATTCGATGGTGGCCAATGTGCAGGCCATTCTGCGTGGACTGGTTGTTTCATCGGGTGACACAGATGTGGTAGATCGTCGTTTTGGTCGACGGGTCCTGCTGGCACGGTTACCCTAGAGAGCGAAGCACCAGAACGGTGCCGCTCTCCACGTTCCGATGGCTGATTGACGTTAATCCGGAGCGCATGACGCAGCAGAACATTGAGACCCTGCTGGCAGCAGGATTCGCCACGCAGGCGATGCTGGACCGTGCCATCCGCTCCCGTGTGAGCAACGGTGGGTCGCTGGCCGTTCACCTGGTGCTGCAGGGGGTCCTGCCTGATGCACTGGTGGCTCGCTGGTTTGCCCGCCGATACCAGATGCCACTGGCCCTTGATGCAGATCTGGATCGCGTATCGGCTGAGATCGCCCGTCTGCTGCCGGACGAGGTTGTGTACGAAGCCGGGCTGCTGCCGCTGCGTCGATGGACTGAGCGAAGTCTGGTGGTGGGGTGGGTGGACCCAACCGAACCGGGTCGCGTTGAAGAGGCCGAATTTTTTTCTGGTTATACGATTCTGCCGCACGTGATGACCGCGTTTCAGATGGCGACCGCGTTTGAACGTGTCTGGCAACGCAGCTGGAAAGTGCCGTCGGCCGAGCTCCTTGCAGCGCAAAGACGTCAGGCGGCTATGGTGTTTGCTGCTGAGCAGCTCTTCGACTGGCTTGACCTGCTGGTAACGCTTGAGCTGCAGGTAGAACAATCCCGACAGGCCGCGCCAGCTTCAACGCCTGCGGTCGACTCTGACGACCCGATGTCCGGGCCTGCCCACGATCGTACGTTCGAGTCGCGACCTTCAGGTTCCGCGTTGCGTAGAAGCCGGTTTGAGACCACCGACGAGGAGGCTGTATTCTCTCGCGACGATGCGTCCGAGCTGCCGGTCCGTGTGGACCATGCGGGCGACGTTTCCGGAGCCGCTCGCGACACCGAGACCGTGCGTGAGCCGGTTAAGCCGCCCATTCCGCAACCGCCCGTGAAGGTGAGCGACCAGACGGAAGACAGCGAGTCGATCAAGGCATCGCTCATTACCGGCATGTTTCGGGCTCCTACGGCCGAGCAGATCGAGCTGGAGCAGGCGCGACGGCGCCTTCAGCAGCTGCCGCATTATCGTCGCTCTGAACGTTCGGGCGCTCTGCCGTCGATTTCGGCCGATACCGACTCCCACCGTTCGGATGAAGCCCACTACCCGCCCCCCAGCGCTTCGGCTGCAACGAATGCAACAGGCCGCCCCCGGCAGCTGACGCCCGCCTCAACGTTTACAACGGGCTCCTACGCCGCGGCCATCCCACTGCCGGTGTCCAACGGCACCTTTCACCAGCTCCCGGCGCGCATCTTCGATGCTTCGGGGCCTGCTCAGGGGCCAGTTCGGGCTGCCTTTCGGTCTGCCGTCAAAGGCTTGAATGCGTGCGGCTCACGAGAGGCCATCGCTCGCGAGATCGTTCAGTGTCTGGGCATCGTATTTGACAACGTCCTGCTGCTCCAACCCCGCCTGCCCCACTTGCAGGTCTGGGACGCCTCGCTGCGTATCGGCAATCCGCGGCTGGTTGGTGCGGAGTTCGAGATGGTCGATGAAGGCTTCTGGCAGCGCGTTCGCACCGAGCAACTCACCTTTCGCGGTGCTCTGCTACCTGATGACCCGCTGCGCGTCCTGGTCGGCCGCGAGCTCGGCAGCGATACGCTCGTTCTGCCGTTGGTCATGAACCGTCGCACGGTGGCCATTCTCGTGCTGGATAATGGTCGATACCAGCAACTTCCCTCCTGTGGCGGTCTCTTCAAGCCATTTGACGAGGCGATTACGGGGGCGTTACGGCGCATGATCATCACGAACAAGAGGCCACAATGGCAGCCCGGTTGAACCTTCTCGCGCAAGAGACCGCTACGACCCGGCCATTACAAGGCGGGTGGCAGGGCGTTGGTACGCGCCTGCCGCTGCGCGCGATTGGAGCGTTGGTGTACGCGTCGAGCTTATTGGCGTGCGGAGCATCCATTCCCCCCGCCGAAGATGCCCTGCGGGAATGGTCAACCGCGGTAGAACGAGGCGACTGCGCGTCGATGTACGCACTCCTGGCCTCGGACATCCGTGCTCAGGTCACTGATGAGACGTTCGAACAGTGGTGCGTTGGTCAGCAGGACGCCATGCGCGCACAGAGTGATCTGATCGCCCGGTCTCTCTCTGACGGAGCATCGGCGCATGTCGTCGCACGGGTTCCGATCAGCGCCTTTCAGCAGGTCCGTGTTCGCCTGGTCGATGATCGATGGCTGCTCGATCAGCCGCTCCCGCTCGTCTCTGGCGCCGATGACCCATTGAGCGCGGTCGCTGAGCTGAGCCGGGTGCTCGAAGGGCCTCAGGCAGATCAGTTTCTGAGCATGATGAGCCCCGACCTGCGGGCGTCATTTCTGGGCCGCCTGCACGCCGTGCGCACCCTGCTGCTTGCCGGTGAACCGGCGAGTCTGGTGGTGGCTTCGGATACCGCAGAGATGGTCATCGGCTCCATGACCATTCACTTTCAGCTGCGCGAGGGTGTGTGGATCATCGATGATCTGAGCGACTCGCAGTACAGTTCCATGTACTACGAGTGATGGTCGCTTAAGAAATTGTGGAATAAAATCAAATGACTGGCGGGGCGGCTGAAACTTTGGAACGCCGCAGGGTCTGTTATCCTGTCGCGGTCCACTACCCAGAGTGCGTTATGCGGCCAGATACCACCTTGTTGGAAGCGTCACCGGACCACGGTCGGTCGGGAACGCCCGAGCAGACACTGCCCACGCTCAAGATGCGCCAACCGTTCGGCGCGGTGCCGACCGAGTCCGATCGTTCTGGAACGGACTTCAACCGGGTTTCAGACGAGTCAAACGAACCGTTACTGCTTGCACAGCCGGCCGCCGGTGCGGCGGTCTGGCCCGAAGCAGCGGCTCAGGGAAACCACGCGGTGGGTGGCGTACGGCCTCGCAGCCAGCGACGCTTTGCCTGCAGGCTTTTGATGAATGCATGGGAAGAAGAGCTGGCGGGACTGTGCGAAACCATCGACATCTCTGCTGTTGGCATGCGTGTGCGCCGCATTGGTGGCACGCGTCGGCGTCTGCGCAGCAATGAAGTCGTTCTGGAGTTTCAACTGCCCGATTCGAGAGAGCTTTTCCGCATTCCGGCCGTGCGGGAGCGCGCCGACGATGGGCGCACATTCTTTGCGCGGTTCGTCGGCAGTCCAGAGCGCATTCGGTCGTTGACCGACCGCCTCACGAGCGCGCTGTCAAAGCTGGCGGATGGCCCTCCAGCGGGCGCCCGTCAGGTGATGGCACCGACGCATCGCACCCCGTCGCAGCGAACGGGCCGTTAGTACGACCTGTGGTCCAACGGTGTGTACGGGCAGGTGCCGGCTTTGATGGCCGCCCTGAAACGTAACGCTTTGGCTCTGTAGCTGCCCGAGGGGTCAGCTTATCGCTCGCGGGCTGCCAGCAGCGTCACCATGCAGGCCAGGCCAGCGTTGGCAATGAGCCAGGTCTGGTCGAGCGCACCCACTCCCGGCACGCCGATGACATTCGCTGCGGGCGTGAACGCCGAGGCAACCAGCCAGGCAGCCCATGCACCCATGCTGCCCAGCAGGATGGCTACCGATCGCGGCGAGCGCGCCGAACCAAAGAGCAGCCAGACCCCAACCGGCACCAGCGCGCTCATGAAAAGCGCGCTGTGCAGGCCCGTGGCGAACAACGGTCGCCAGTCAGCGACCGCGGCGCTCAACGAGCAGGTACTCAAACCCATGGGAAGGGTGGACATCCACGACAATCCAAAGGCGCCCGCTGTCATCCCGGCACCGGCGACCCACATCGCTGATCGACTTAACTCACTGCGTCGGCGCGCGCCGGCAGCGACGACACCAGCGATGACCAGTCCCCAGAGTGCGCTCGGGAAGGTTTGTGAGGAGGTCGCCTGAGTGAGCGCCCGCGAGGCTTGAATGATACCGGCCCCATAACGCTGGCGGTCAAATTGCGGCACCTCACGACTGGCCGAATTTTCGAGCAGCGCTTCAATCCGGTCAGGTCTGGTTACCCCTCGGCTGTAAAGCAGCGCCGCCACGCCGGCAGCGTGCGGACTGGCCATCGAGGTGCCCATGTAGAGCGAGAAGTCGTGTCGGGTGATGTCACCGTGCGCCAGCGTCTCCTGCAGCACGCCATCGGGCCGGCCATCGCCGTTCTGGTCCACCCGGGTGTTTCCGCCGGGGGCCGCAATGTCGATGGTGTTCCCATAGTTACTGTAGAAGGCGGTGGTTCGGTCGAACTGTGTCGAGGCAACCGAGACGACACCGTGGTACGCGGCGGGGTACGAAGGAAGGCGGGAGGAAGAGTTCCCTGCGGCGGCAATCACCGTGACCCCTCGCGCGACGGCGTACTGCACGGCGTCGTTCATGATGCGAGAGGGAAGCGGCCCGCCCAGCGACATGTTGATGACGTGGGCCCCATTGTCAGCTGCCCATCGAATGGACTCGGCGATGTCGGCTGTGTTCCCTCGACCGGAGCCGTCCAGAACCCGAATGGGCATGATGCTGGACTGCGGAGCTACACCGGCCACGCCGTAGGCGTTATTCGTGGACTGGGCGATGGTGCCGGCAACGTGCGTGCCGTGTCCGTGTTCATCGAGGGGAGTCGTGTCGTCCGAGACGAAATCGTATCCGGCCACCAGACGAGTTTGCGCCAGGTCGCGCACCGGGGTCAGTCTGCGAGAAGCATCCTGATCGTACGCCACGCCCGTGTCGATAACGGCGACAACGACCCCCTGACCGCGAGTCTGCGCCCACGCGCCTTCGACTTCGATCTGATCCATGTGCCATTGAAACTCATAGAGCGGGTCGTTGGGTCGAACCGGCTGGCCTCCATCCTGTGCACGAACGTCGAATGGCTGCGACCACTCCACCGGGTCAACCAGCTGCACCTGCATATCAGGCTCGGCGAACTCCACCGCGGGGTTTGACTGGAGCTGCTGTAGCAGAGGCAGCGCAGCGTCGGGGTGGACGTGTAGCCTGTACAGGCCCTCCTGCTCCGACCAGACGCTGTTCAGGGCAGGTTCTCCGGGCAGCGACTCCAGAAATGCACGCCGCTGGGTGGCGGTCAGATGGTCGGCGACGTCAATGAGAATCAGGCCTGAGCGGTCATCCATCCCTTCGAGCGGGGCTTCTACCACCACAGGTTCGTCGCCGATCCCCATGTTCCAAAGCCGCGTGGTAAGCGCTATCGCGCCGAGCAAAGGCAATACCACAGGCGCATAGCGCAGCATCGGATGTCTCATC
>JAGWVZ010000212.1 GCA_018970625.1 Myxococcales bacterium
CATGGTGCGAACCCCGGCTTCACCAGACGAAACACCAGACCGCACCGGTGGCACGACTCGGCCTCGTATTGCCGATGGCCGCATTTCTGACATTTGACGGGCGGTAAATCCACTGGCTGCACCGCGATATCGGGCACAGACACCTCGTCGCGCACGACCACTGCGGCAGCAACAGGCGGCGCTGGCGCCGACATCGGACCGCTGACAGGAACCGCCACGCTCGCTACATCGGCGCTCGCCACAATCAGCGCCAGACTGCCGTCAGGAAGCATGACGTGAATGCCATAACAACGGCTACACGTCAGGCGCACCATGCCCCCGCCCGAGTCGACATGACCGGGTGCTCCAGCGTGGCTGCAGCGGGAACAGGTGAGTTGCAGCATGGGCGTCTATGGGGAAACAGTTTTCGTGAACGTCTTCAGCGGTGTCTAACCCAGCCCGGGCGACTGGGTCAAAGTCACTCCGCCGCACCAAAAAGCAACTGTAGACGCCGCATCAGCGTCGGAGCATCCGCGTCGAGGATCACCGATGGCATAAACGTCAGCACCAGCACCAGCACGGTGACCCAGCCAATCGCTGCGTCCACACCCCGCGCTCGACCATCGGTCACCAGGTTGGGATGCGACCATCCCATGGTGAACCGCACCAGCAGGGCGATCACCAGCCACGCCGGATAAACGAGCACACCCATCAGCACGAGCGTGTAGCCTACCCAGGGCGCCACCCGATTCCAGGCTCCCCCGAAAAGCCCATACGCGATGTGTCCGCCATCGAGTTGACCCAGCGGAACCAGATTCAGCGCCGTTACATAAAACCCCGCCCAGCCGGCGAATGCGGCCGGGTGAAGAAAGATATCGTGTCCCAACGGAATATCGGGGAAATACCAGTGCTCCAGAAACCGGCTCAACAGGCTGCCACCCAGAAACATCAGCTGAGCACCCTCGCCCGGCAAAGGCAGGATTCGACTATGGCTCAACCCCAGCATAAAAATGGGAATTGCCACGGCCATGCCGGCCAGAGGTCCAAACGCCGCAATGCGCATCTGGGCACGTGACGGCATTTTCGTCAGCTGCATCCCGATGACCGCACCCATGGTGCCCAGCGGTGGAAAGAACGGAATAAACAACGGAAACGAAACAGGAACGCGATAGTAACGCGCGGTTAGCCAGTGCCCCATCTCATGGGCAAACAGAATCAAAAGCAGCGAAAGACTGAACGCAAGACCGCCCTGCCACACCGACATATCCAGATACCACGGCGTAACAAATGCACCCAGGTCAGCGCCAAAGAGTCGCGCAAGCCCCGCCCGTTGTGCATATCCCTCGGTCATCCAGATACCGTTGGCGGTTGTGCTCGCCAGCGTTGCCAGCGCCATCACCGCAGGTAACCAGGTCCGCCGGGCGGGTGCCGGCGAGGCAGGGTCATCGACGGCTTGGGGTTCTGCGAGGGCGTCACTCATGAGAGACCGTTCAGGGGGTTCCGGGCGGCATGCCCGCCTGTGCTACTCGGGCCGCAGGATCTCGATCGGAAAAAGCCGACCTCCACCGTCCACCTGCCACAACCCCATATCGCGCAACACGGCGCCGTCCATGGTCAACGACATCTCGCCGCAGGCCCCCGAAAACACGTCTGCGTTATCCACTGCGCGCATGACCGCCGCCGGGTTCAGTCCAGCTGCATCGTGACCCGTGAGCGCGCTGAGCACAAAGCCGGCAGCGTCAAACACCTGCGCCTCAAACTCCGTTGGGCGCGCGGCCCAGCGCGCCTCGTACTCCATCGCGAACGCCGAGGCGGCGGCTCGCGGGTCGTCAGCGGAGTGCAACAGGGTCACCATCGCGCCGGCGGCCGAGTCGCCAGCATAGGCCAGCGCGGGACCATTCCACTGTGACACACCCAGCAGTGCAACGTTCTCATCGGGGTCGTCGCTGATCCACTCCAGGTACCGTAACGCCGGCAGCAGGTCAGCGACCGGCTGGTCATAATCGGCAATAAAAACCGCGTCGGGTCGCTCCATGCGACCAGCGGCCGAAGCGCTCACCCGCGTCTGAGGTGGCTGTGCCCAACCACTGCCCGGCGCGACCAGCCGACGCGTGCGCAGGCCCACCAGCTGCTCAGCGGTCGGCAGGGCCTCAAAACTGTCACGCGCATACAGCACCACCTGAGTCACCACACCGCCCTGCCCACGGACAGCCGAAATGAATCGGGTGGCTGTGTCATGGCCACTCGCGTCGTCGGTGGCCAGCACGGCATAGGTCTGACCAGAGCGTTGCGACGCATGCCAGCTGCCGATGAGGTGTGCCTGATCGCCCGCCGACGAGTGCAGGCGAAAAATGCGCGCGCCCAGAGACTCCAGACCTGCCACACTGCTCAACAGGTAAATCGGCAGACCATCAGGCCCGGCCGCGTCGATAACAGCCCGGCTCTCGCCTTCACCGACGGGCCCCAGAATCGCCACGGCACCATCCATGACCGCTGCCTGATACGCCAGCACCGGGTTGTCGCCTGTGTCGTAGACCTCGACCCGCACGCCGGGCCACAGCTCCGACGCCATGACCACCGAACGATGCGCCCGCCGGCCCACGCCACCCCACTCGCCCGACAGGGGCGCCAGAAACGCCACCAGCGGCAGGTCGGACCCTGTAGGCTGCTGGGCCATCGCCGGCGGTGCCCACACGAGCGCAGCCGCTGTCGCGGCGACCACAACGAGCGTCTGCTGCCACCGCCGGCTCGTCATGTAGACTCGCTCCGAAGATCTGCCAGCAGCCGGTCAATCAGCTGTCGCTCTGGCACAGCCTGAGCGCCAATCTGGTCTTCCAGCGCACGCAGCTGCACGAGAAGGTCACGGTCGAGACCTCGGGGCACGCAGGCGTCCATGATGAAGATGGCGTCTCCATGCACCTGGCCTTCACGGTGAATACCACACCCCTCTATCCTCAATTCAGAACCCGTAGCGGTTCCCGGGGGCACTACAAGGGTTCGCAAGCCATGAACAGTGGGAACTTCGACCGTGGCACCGGTAATCAGCTGGCTCAGACGCAGCGGCAGCCGCACGACGACATGTTCGTTGCGACGCACAAATATGGCGTGCGGCTGCACCTCGACGGTGATGTACAGATTTCCGTCTGGCGCGCCGTAAGTGCCGGGAGCACCCTCGCCCTGCCATCGCAGCACTTCGCCGTGCGCCACCCCGGCAGGAATGCGAAACTCCAGTCGACGTGCCACGGGTTGCAGGCCATCGGGGTCACGGATGGACTTACGGGGTAACTCGAAGACCCGGGCGCAACCACGCACGGCATCCATGAACGCAATCGACGAACGCACCCGGATGTCGGCCCCCTTGACCGCCTTCAGCGCCCGCCCCGCGTTGCGGGCCACGTTTCGAAGCACCGAGACGACGGTGGTCTCGGTACGCACCACGCGCATGGGCTGATACGCTGACCCCGGTGGGGTATGGCCATAACGATCGTAAGCCAGCCGGGTCTCGGGGGTGGAAAGGACGCGATAGGCCTCGCCGATCTGTTTAAAACGATCGGTCGCGACTGGATCGGGGTTCTGGTCGGGATGAAACTGCCGGGCCAGCCGACGATAGGCCTGTTTGATTTCCTCGCCTGATGCACCACGTTCCAGACCGAGGATCTCGTAATAGTCCCGAAGAACCATCAGGTGCTGCCACCCGGGTCGGCCTGCGAGTACATGGCTTCGGCAAGACGGTAGGCGCTGTCCTCCAGCACGAGGATGGCGTTACGAAGGTCATCGGCGCTGGTGGGCGAATCCATGATCTCGCGACAGACCTGCAAGGCGTCCTGAATGGATTCCCGGTCCTCGTCGGACAGGAAGGAGGCGTACTCAACGACGCTGCGCTCTGTGGTGTACATCAGCCCGGCGGCCCGGTTGCGAAGCTCGACGAGCTCACGACTGTCGCGGTCGCGCTGACGGTATTCTTCGGCCTCGTTGATGATGTTCTCTATGTCGACGTCGCTGAGCCCGCCGGCAGCGTTCACGCTCACGGTATGGTGAATACCCGTGCCCAGATCGCGTGCACTGACCTGCACGATACCATTGGCATCGATGGCGAACGAGACCTCAATCTGCGGCACACCGCGAGGGGCTGGCGGAATGCCGGTGAGGTCGAACTTGGCGAGCGACGTGTTGTCGCGCGCGAGCGGTCGCTCACCCTGCAGAACGTGAACCTGCACGAATGGCTGGTTGTCGAGCGCGGTGGTAAAGACCTCGCTGACAGTGACCGGGATGGTCGTATTTCGTTGAATGAGGGGCGTGAACACACCGCCCTGCGTTTCGACACCGAGCGTCAGAGGCGTGACATCGAGCAGCAGCACGTCGGCCACTTCTCCGCGTAGTACGCCGCCCTGCATGGCAGCGCCGACGGCGACCACCTCGTCGGGGTTGACGCCTCGGCTGGGTTCACGCCCAAAGAACTCACCCACGCGCTTTTGTACGAGGGGCATGCGCGTCATGCCGCCCACAAGAATGACCTCCGTAATCTTCTGGGGGCTCAATCCAGCCTGCTGCAGCGCATCGGCGCAAGGTTGCAGGGTGCGCTCCACCAGGTCCGAGACCAGCGCTTCGAAGTCAGCGCGTGTCACCTCGCAGGTAAAGTGAACAGGACCGTTGTCGCTCGCCGCAATGAATGGAAGATTCACGTCGGTGGTTGTGCGGCTCGACAGCTCATGCTTCGCCTTTTCGGCCGCCTCCCGAAGACGCTGCAGCGCCATACGATCTTTCCGAAGGTCAAGGCCGTTGGTCTCGAGGAAGAGCTCGGCGAAAAAGTCGACGAGGCGCACGTCAAAGTCCTCGCCGCCCAGAAACGTATCGCCCGAGGTGGCGCGCACTTCGTAGACGCCCCCGTTCACTTCAAGCACCGTGACGTCGAACGTGCCGCCGCCAAGGTCATACACCACATAAATGCCTTCACGGTCGGCCTGAAAGCCGTAGGCGAGCGCGGCAGCGGTGGGCTCGTTGATGATACGAAGCACGTTGAGCCCGGCGATGCGACCGGCATCTTTGGTGGCCTGCCGCTGGGCATCGTTGAAGTAGGCAGGAACCGTGATGATAGCGTCGCTGACCTGTTCACCGAGGTAGTCTTCGGCGGTCTGCTTCATTTTCTGCAGCACCAGCGCGCTCACCTCGGGTGGACTCATGCGCCGCGAACGCAGCTGCACCCACGCGTCTCCGTTGTCGGATGGCACAATCTGGTACGGACACAACTTCTGCGCGCGCTGTACCTCGGGGTCCTGAAACTTGCGCCCGATCAGGCGCTTGACCGCGGTCGCCGTATGCTCCGGGTTGGTCACCGCCTGCCGTTTCGCCAGTTGGCCCACCAGTCGCTCACCGCTCTCGGTGAACGCCACGACAGACGGCGTCGTCCGGCTACCCTCGCTGTTGGCGATCACCAGCGGTTCGCCATCCACAAACACCGACACACAGGAGTTGGTGGTGCCGAGGTCGATTCCAATCACACGAGACATGACACTCCCAGAGGGCAGAACACACAGGGCAGACCATACATATACAATCTCAGGCGCGCGTGACAACATGGACGGCCGCATGTTGCGGACGATGACCAGCCTGTTTCACAGCGCACCCTCGTGCCAGACCGAATCCGCTTACGCGTCGGATCCGTAGGACGGGCCAGTCTCGTCGGGTGACGGCCCGCCGGTCGACACCACCACCATGGCCGGACGCAGAAGGCGGTCGTTCAACATGTACGCCTTCTGAAACTCCTGAACGACCGTATTGCGCGGCACCGTCGCATCTTCACGCTGCGAGATCGCCTCGTGCAGGTGCGGGTCAAAGGGTTGCCCCACCGACAGGATCACGGTCACGCCGTGCTTCTCCATCGTTTGCACAAACCGACGGTGCACCATCTGAATACCTGTCAACAGGCCAGTCGGCATGCCGGTCTGGTCGGCGCCCGTGACATGCTCGAGCGCGCGGTCAAGGTCATCCAGCAGCGACACGACATCCTTGAGCACCTTCTCGCCGGCGTACTTCGATTGCTCTTCACGCTCTTTCTGATGGCGGCGCCGCATATTCTCAAAGTCGGCGGCCTTCCGAAGCAGCTGCTCCTTCAACTCATCCCGTTCGGTCTGCGCGGCGGCCAGGTCTGCGGTCGCGCGTGCCAGGGCCAGCGCGATCGGATCCTGCGACGCTTCGTCCACACCCTCGGGCGCTGTAAAGTCGTCGATGAACAGCTCGTCGTCCGGCTCCGCCGCGACTTCGGATTCAGCGTCGACGACCTCGGCCACCTCGTCGGTCACCGGTTTTGTGTCTTCATTCTCGGGCGATGTCATCATCTTGCACCGTACTGGAAAGCAACGTTCCTACTCTAGACAGAAAAATCGCTGCGACGCCATCGACGCACTGCAGCAAAAGCATATCCGTCGTGCATTATCGGCAC
>JAGWVZ010000213.1 GCA_018970625.1 Myxococcales bacterium
CGGCTGCTGCTGCCTGCCTGGCTGGGAGTCGCCCCGGCATTGCAGCATGCCATGGACGAGTTGGGGCTGGCGACCGTTCGCCAGATGTACCGCAGCTGGCCGTTCTTCCGCTCCACCATGGACCTGGTAGAGATGGTGCTCGCGAAGTCGGACCCTGAGATCGCGGCCACGTACGACCGACTTCTGGTTCCCGACGGGCTGCAGCCCATGGGTAATGAGCTTCGCAGCGAGCTGCAGCTCGCACGTGAGTTGGTCCTCCATGTGACGGGACGCTCCATCCTTCTGGAAGATAATCCTGTATTGCGCCGCTCGATCGACGTTCGAAATCCGTATGTAGACCCTATCAATATGGTGCAGGCGTCACTCTTGCGACGAAGCCGGGAAGGCAGAGGCGGCGATGGCACAGCCGACGCGCTCAAAGTCACCATCAATGGTATTGCCGCAGGCCTGCGCAATACCGGCTAGCAGCAGCGACACCGGGTGGCCGTTCCTAGACCTTCATAATCAGTAGTCGTCGAGGCCGTCATAGACGCCTTCGTAATTCAGGCACTCCCGATCGATGTCGGCCTGAAATCGATTGTGACACATATAGTCCTGATAGACGTGGGTGTAGTACGCATCCGAAGTACACTCGGTAGACTCCGTCAGGCACTGATTACGCATAACCACGGCATTCACGCATTCAGCATCCGTCAGGTCATAGCCGCCATAGACCGCATACATGTTTTCAAGCTCCATGCGAAAACACGCATCCAGCGAACCATAATGGAGAGCAAAATGCTGTGCATCGCAGGTACTCCGCACTTCACAGAGTCGCTGAAGTCGCCGGTGCTGTGCCGCGAGAATTTGACTCATCGCCTCGTCGGCAATCCCACCAACATCTTGCTCCCCTTCATGGATGACGGGGGGCACCAGCGGATCCGAAACGCGGACCCACGGCTGTGCAGCACCGCCGCATCCGGTCACGATGGCGACCGGTAGCACCGGGAGCACAGGAATTTTCAGAAAGCGCGACTCTGACATCGTGGCACTCCGGAGAACAGACATTGTGGCTATTCTTCAGCCTCCACTTCGGGCGACATGGGCCCCGTGCCTCCATACTGAGCCCGCATGGCCTCGGTAATGGTGCGACTACGTGAAATGTCGCCCAGCACCTGCACGCCTTCGGTGGGGGTCCGTTCGAACGTTTCACGATCCACCGTGAACAGTCCAAAACGGGGTTCATACCCTTCCGCCCACTCAAAGTTATCCATCAGGCTCCAGTGGTAGTAACCCCGTACGTCGGCACCTTCCGACATGGCGCGATGAGTCTGTTCCAGCAGCCGAACAATATTTTCGGAGCGACGTACACCATTTTCGGCTGCAATTCCCGCCTCTGTAATGACCATCGGCAGCGTTGGATAACGAGCCGACATATCCATCAGGATGGTATAAAGACCCTCTTCCCAGAATTCATACCGCATCGTGGGTACCCACTTTGTTGGGTCCTCCGGCGGTAAACACGAACCGAGGTCGAAATCGCCAAAACAAATCATGGCGTTTACACCCGGAATAATCGCCGGGTCACCGGTCACGCCATTACGAAAATAATATTGCACTCCGAGCCAGTCCAGCGTGCCGGCCCACTCCGGGTGCTGCTCATCGGGCACGCCGTCGAGATTGGTATCGAAGCTGCCATTCAGCAACGAGTCTGGAATCAGGTAGTGGTACACGTAATTCACGCGATCACGTGCAGCGATATCGTCCGGGTTGGTGCTGGGGGCATTCGCCCGCGCCGGTGCCCAGTCAATGACACTCAGACTCAGTCCCACACTGGCAGCATTGCCATCGCCATCGGCATCGACGGTGTCGTTCTCCTTGATGGCGCGGTACATCGCGACGTGTGCGGCCGTGTAGTTGCGGAAGGTATTGATCAGGTCATCAAAACGCGTCAGCAGCAGATTCCGGCCCGGCGGGAATGTGGTCACGCCATAGCTGGCGATCAGGTAGTTGACGGGCTCATTCAGCGTGCACCACTCATCGACCACATCGCCGTATTCACGCGCAATCAGCGCCGCGTGCTCGGCAAGCTCCTCGACGATCTGCGGGCCTCCCACCGGGTGCCACCAACCGCACAGATTGCCGTCGGCAGGGGTCGCATCGCGAGCGCACTCCTCGGCGCGGAAATCATCCACCCAGATCGGGTTCGAGAAGTGATGCAGCGTGATCATCGGCTGAATGCCGGCGCTGCTCAGGCCTTCCAGAAATTCGCGATAATGCGCGATGGCTTCTGCCGAAATCTGATCGCGTTCTGGCTCAACACGCGACCACGATACACTGAATCGATAGGCATCCAGGTTCATGGCCTGCATGAGTTGGATATCCTGTTGCGCCCGTGTGTACCCCTGCACCGCGTCGCCCACGGGAACCGAGTTACCGCGCCCGCCCTGATCAACGGGCAACGTCCACCAGTACCAGTCATTCCAGATTTCGCCGTCTTCAATCTGGGCGGCGGCCGTGGCGGCACCAAATCGGAATGAATTCGCGCCCTCGGACAGGTCCAGAGGTCCCGGCTCGCCGAACACCAGATTCAGGTCTGGCGCCGCGCTTCCGTCGGCATCCGACACGTCGGCGGCCGCGTCCGGAGCAGCACCCGCTGCGTCGTTGACCTCTGCCGCGGGTTCGTCAGTTCCGCAGGCGACAAGCGAGATGGCCGTAACGAGGCCAAGCGTGACGGACGTCCAACGAACAGCAGGCGTCATGGATAACTCGGAGGCAAAGGAGTGATGCGAAGAGCGTCAGCACAGCAGCCTGCCTCTCTTGGCTCACATTTGCGGTCCGGGCAAGCCTTGCGACCCTGATTACTTGGCCATCATCCGCTCAATAGCGGCCTGCAGGTGCCCGGAGAGCACCTGACGGTTCATGGCGCGAAGCTGTTCGATGGCGATGACCAGGTCTTCAGACTTGTCGAACTTGAACAGGCTCGACTTCTCGACCTTCACCGTGAGCTTGATGTTCACACCCAGATACTCCACCGTAAAGTGGATATCGGTGATACCGAGCTCCTTGATGCGCGTGGGGCTGGGCTGGAACGAACCAATATACTTCTGGCCGAGCGGTTCGGCACGAAGGTCGGCAACCCGATAATCCAGGGTGCCGAGCGCGTCGCGAATCATCTCCACGTCGGTGTTGCGCATCATGATCGGCAGGCTGGTTTCTACGTCGTAGGCCCAGGCAATATCGACATAACCGCGAATTTCCCACGATACGTCCGCGCTCGTCGCCGACGTCCCACCCGGCACGCGCAGCTGAAAAGGCAGCAGGACGATGTCATTCTTGACGCTGTTCCAGGGCCCCTGCCGAACAATCATGCGGTCCCAGATGTGCCCGCCAGACGGCCCACGACGATGCACCTCCACGAGTTGAACGGTGATCGAGTTCACAGTCTCGTTGTCGAGTGCGGTGAACTCCAGCACACCGTCCAGCACGTCGCCGTTGGTGTAGGCTTCCTGCCTGACGGCCAGTAGCAGAACGCCGTTGTTGTTCTTGCCCTGCCTGCGGTTCGGGAACACGCCCGCCTCGGGAGCGACCTGCGCGGCGATAGACGTCACGTCCACCGAAGGCGCGGCCACCGGAGCAGCCAGAGCGACCGCGACTGCCGCCTGCGCGCGAGCTGCATCAATCGACTGCTGAATCAGGGCGCCCATGTTCGCCTCGTAGCGAGTAGCGCCCTGCTGCGGCCCGTCAGACCACTGAATGTGAACCGGCACCGTACCCACAAAGAGAGACTGATTGGGGCTCACCACGACCGCCTTGTGGCCCAGCGCACGACCATCCAGCCACGTACCATTCGACGAGCCAAGGTCCTGCACAACCAGCTGCTCACCCTGAAGGCTCAACTGGGCGTGGCGACGGGATACCGACGGGTCATCAATGGTGAGATCGCAGTCCGGGTCGCGGCCCAGCTCGATTCGATTGTTGGTCGCACTGAGGTCCAGCTGCCAGCGGCCGGCTTTTACACTGATTTTGGCCATGAATTTCCACACTTGGCGAAGGGGGACAGGTCCTGACCCCAGTCAGGTCGCAACGCCCTGACGCTAATGCCAAAATCACCACGGTGCAAGCAGGGCAGGCTACGTCACGTGGCGAATGCGCGCTGTACCAGGTCGTGTAACCGTGCATTGAGCGCTGGCCAGTGCGCGGCGTGTTCAGGCTTCATCAGCACACTACGCAGCACCTGTACCTCGGATACATCTGCCTGCACCGCCATCGACGCCGGCAGTCGCTCTACCGGCCAGCGCATACGTGCCAGAAACATGGCGCCGTCGCCCCCCTGCATCCCCTGTTCAAACACGCGTGCAGAGAGAGCCGAAATCTCCGAGGCGCGCAACGCCCTGCCATCGGGATGCTGCGGAGCAAATACCAGAATATCCGTGTCAGGCTCGACCAGAGGGCAGAACCAACGCGATGATTTCAGGGCAGCATACCACTCCAACGCCGCACGCCGACCCAGCGAGAGCCGCTCGGTCAGGCTCCCCGGACCGCGAAGGCCCACGGCCTGTAGTGTCGCCCAGAGTCCGGCTGCGGCAGCGCCCGCCCGGGAGCACTCGAGCGAAATCTCGCCCAGATGAAGCTCGTTTCCGGTGAAGTAGGTGTATGGCGAGTCGTGGACGTACACTCGCCCGACCGCAGGGTCAGCAAACAAAACACACCCACATCCATAAGGCTGTAACCCATGTTTGTGTGGGTCCACCACCAGACTATCGGCTAGCCCCGTGGCAAGAAAAGCCTGCGCATTACCCACCTGCGGCGGGTTTAATTCGGCGAGCAGGCGAAAGAAACCACCATAGGCGGCATCAACATGCAGCCGAACACCAGCCTGCCGGCAGATGGGCGCGACCCTGTGCAGCGATTCGACACGCCCGGTGCCGGTCGTGCCGAGCGTAACGACCACGGTTCCAATATCGTGCTGCGCCAGAAATTGTGGCAGCGCGGGCAGGTCAATTTCACCGTCATTGTCTGCGGGCAGCGTGAAGAAAGGGACGCCGAGCACGCCACTGACACGCTGATGAGTGTAGTGTGCCGATGCAGAGGCTGCGACGCCGCGAATCTGTCCGTCGGGCGACCGGGTGACCTCACGCGCAACCCAGAGCGCCTCCAGGTTGGCGATGGTGCCCGAGGCGGTCAGGTGTCCCAGCCACGGGCGAGCATCGGCAGAAAACCCGAACAGACCTGCGAGCTCGGCGACCACCTCACGCTCCATGGCTGCCGTCGGTGGGCCGCCATCGAGCGCGTGATTGTTCGGATTCACGAGCATGGCCAGCGCAACAGCCGCCCACGCCACCGGGTCTGGCGGCTTTAGCATCTGCCCCGCATAGTCCGGGCTGCCAAACGGATAATTCCCGTGTAGTCTCAGCGCGAGCTCATGGAGTACGGCTTTGTCCTGCGCACTGGGCAAACGCGGCTGAGCCGGCGTAAACTGTCCTTCCCAGAGCGCCAGCGTCCCTATCGCCTGCGAGAGAACCTGCAACCAGTCGTGACGATGGGACATGGGCGATTACCCGGGATATTCACAGTGGACGCCCCACATAACTTCGCATGGGTGCCCGGACCTTACGAACGAGGTGCAGCAGCCAGAATCTCTGCGCTCGCCTGATCAGCAAACTGGGCGAAGTTCTTGTTGAAGAGGCCTGCGAGCTGGCGTGCCTTCGCATCATAAGCGGCCTGATCGGCCCACGTGCCGCGCGGATTGAGCAGCTCGGAGGGGACGCCCGGGCACGACGCGGGCACGGCGAGACCGAAGACCGGATCCATTTCGGTGGGCACATCGTTGAGCGCACCGGAGTGAATGGCGTCGATGATGGCGCGGGTATATCGGAGCTTGAAGCGGTTACCCACGCCATAGGGACCGCCCGTCCAACCGGTATTGATGAGCCAGGTACTTGCCTGATAGGTGCGTAACTTCGCGGCCAGCAGCTCGGCATATTTCGTCGGATGCCAAACGAGGAACGGCGCGCCAAAGCAGGCCGAGAAAATCGGCTGCGGCTCGGTGACACCCATTTCCGTGCCCGCGACCTTGGCGGTGTAACCACTGATGAAGTGGTACATGGCCTGACCGGGGGTAAGACGGCTGACCGGAGGCAGAACGCCGAACGCGTCGCAGGTCAGGAAGATGACGTTGCGCGGGTGTGTGCCCACACAGGGCAGCTTGGCGTTGGGGATGTACTCGATCGGGTAGGCGCCGCGCGTATTGTCCGTGAGCTTTACGTCAGCGAAATCGACCTGACGGGTGTTGGGGTCGATGCCCACGTTCTCAAGCACCGAGCCAAAGCGGATGGCCTGAAAAATCTCGGGCTCCTGTTCTGCCGACAGGTTGATCATCTTTGCGTAGCAGCCGCCCTCGATGTTGAAGACGCCTTCGTCCGTCCAGCAG
>JAGWVZ010000214.1 GCA_018970625.1 Myxococcales bacterium
CCGTTGTTTCTAACACACCCGATAGTCTAAAATTCTGCGTGACATTTTCTTTACCAATCGTTCAAGCTGACGAGCGCTACTTGTACGTCCGTGTACCTGCCGCTCTATTCTTGCGCGATGGAAAGTATATGCCGGAAGCGCGTATTGACGGCCATGCAGGAACTTCGATGACGCTTCGCCTTGCTGAAAATCGCGCTCAGGCAGCACCGCGGCCTGCGATCACGCAACAAGTTCTGCAGTCTCAGAGTGCTGCCCATGTGCAAGTGCGCAGAAATACGGTTCCCCCCAAAAAGAAATCTCCGGGGATTTCGCGACCAACCGACAAGTTCAATGGGTCTGCGATCTTTCTGGGGCTCATAAGTCTGCCAGTGGGAATCTTCTTTCCACCGGTACTTGTGTTCACGGTCATATGTTTGGCGAGAGGGTTTTCACCAATTGTTTCGCCGATATTTCGTGGCGCCGGGTACGTTGGGAGCGCGACTGCCGGCGCGGTGGCCAATATGACAGTGAGCGCAAGTGCAGCAGTTGCTCGTGAGCACGACCGAACACACGGCACATCAATCGCGCAGCGCATTGAAAGCAAACGTGTGACGGTTCACCGAATCGCAGCGGCAGCAGGTGGTATTGCCGGTAGGGTTGGAGCTGCGGTCGCCGCAGGCCATATCGTTGGTGAAATTTCTGACTCGGTAGGTTCGTCCGCAGCGTCTGATGCAATGATTGGAGGTTCACTTGCCCACAGTACCATCGATCCTTCATTTTCCAGCTCCGTCCCGCAAATAGGCTTTCCTGGTGAAGCGGTGACCTCTCAAGCGACACATCATGCAGGTCTAGTTTCATCTGAACCAGCATTGACAACTGTTGCGGGTTACGTCCGCTCAACACCAGATGGAATCGTGCAGAACAACCTTTCATACTCGGGACCAGATGCCCTTCCCGCGAACCCGCCTACGGTTGATGTGGCGGCGCACATTCGAACTGCGCCTGACGGTATCACCTTGAACAACCTTAGCGCCACTCGGCCGATTTAGTTACCGCGCAACGCCCTGCAATTTGTCCGATACGGCGTCGAGTGACCGGCACAAATCGTGTGCCGCCCCCCACTCTCACTCCATCGCACCAAACGACCAGCGCGCCAGCAGCGCACCCAGCGCCTCGAAGAACGGATCGCTGACCTGCGCGTACTCGTAGCGGTCATCGTTCAACACGCCGTCTTCATTGGCGTAAATGGTCGCCGCAACCACGAATCCGGCGCCGGTGGACTCGTCGCGAACGAAGGCGACATCGGTGTGAAAACCAAACGCCCGACCCGCGTGGCTCAGGTACGTCAGCGTGGCCGGATCGCGCACGGTCGCGATGCCATCCCACATGGGCTTGAATCGCTGGACCGTCCACTCATCGGTGTCGATGTCCTCGAGACCCAGGTCCTGTGGCCCGCGTGAAAACAAATAAGCCAGATATGCGCGAGAGGTGGTCGAAAGCGAAAAGCCGGCCACATCGAGCAGCTCGGGCGCGCCTAACTCCAGCATCATGCGCAACAGGTCGGTCAGGGACGCGTAATTGCGATCGGCGAAGTCGAACGGTTCGCCCACCTGCGCAGGCGTGGGCTCGTCGGGCGCGTGGATTGGAATATGTGCGTCGCCGACGAGCGCATCGGCCCAGGGAAATGGCAGGGCGGCAGGTGCCGTCGAGCGCGGCGGAAAAAACACGCGTGGAACCCCGCCAATCACAATCCGCACGGCCGGTGCGTGCACGTGGTCAGCGATGGGCACCGCCTCGTCAAAACGGTGGCTGATGCGGGTCTCGTTCCATTGTGCCGCCGCCAGTCGCTCGGCAATTTCACGGGTACCCAGCAAATCAAAGAGGCGATTAAATCCCTGGCTGATCGACAAAATGACCATGCGACGCATTTCGCGGTCGATGGTCGACTCGAACGGGTGGGCAATACGAATATTGCGGAGCGACGGAGTCTGGGACTCTGCGCGAACACCGTCCGAGACGAGCGTCGCGTTCACGTCCCAGAGGCCCTGCCCTTCGTCGAGCTGCTGCATGACCGCCATGGCCAGGGGCAGGTGCACGGCGCCCGCCGGATAAAAATATTGAGCGCCATCGCGAAATCGAAACCAGCGCAGGCATGGATTGCCAGCGGCGTCCCGCTCGATGCGCCCGACGACCATCTGCAGCCGATGGTTTTCGGCGTTGTCCACCAGCCCCGATAATTGCGGATCTGACCGAAGCAGTGCCTCAAGCTCGGCTTCCTGACCGTCGCGGGCGACGCAGGCCTGGGCATCGGCGCGCGCTGCAGGCCACAATGGAGACGCCAGCAGCAGGCCCAGGCATGCGCAGGTCTGGCGCCCGAGCACACGGACGACCACGCTGGCGATGAACAGTCGCATGCGATTCGCAGGGCTCAGGGCTGGGCCATCAGGGCTGCGCCACGTCTTCGGGCCATTGGGCATCGGCCACGGGCGGCGTTGTGGCGTCGTCCGGCAGCGGTGCCTGCAGTCGCGAGAGCCCCACCACGCCCGTCTGCGAGCGGTTGCGCATCAGGCGCTGGCAGTCAGACACGGAGCTTCCGCGCATCCACAGCTGAAAGTTCAGACCGTCCTGCACGTTGTAGTGGTAGTCGTCATCGGGCGCGAGGCCCCACGCCTCAATGGGACGGGTACGAACCACCCACGACTGCTCGTCGAAAGGCAACACCAGCATGTTGCGGCGAAACTCGGGCGTGAACGTGAAGTACTGCTCGGCGTTCGAGGTGTAGAGCACACGCATGGGGATATTGTGGCGACGCAGCATGTGCGCGGCGTCCTGAATGGCCAGGCTGCCCGTCAGGTCACCCCGGATGGCAAAAACCCGGTTGGTGAGCCACAGGTTGCGCAGGTAGTCGTACTCTTCCTGCGACGTCATAAACGTGGGGATTCCATTATCGCCATACTGCCGAATAATTCGCCGCAGGCGGGCGAAGATGGTGGTTCCGCCCCACTCAAAGGCACGCAGCAAAAGTCGCTGACGCTCGACGTCGTCGGGGTAGTAGGTGGGCACAAGGTCGGCGAACCGCTTTTCGCCATCGTCTCGCCAGATGGACAGGAACTCGTCAGGGGTGGTCGCTTCGCGGAAGGCGATGCCGTAGAGGTCGTGTGCGCGGGCGATCTCGCCATCGAAGTCGAGCATGATGATGAGCTCGGAGCGCGCCCAGCCGGCCAGCAGATAGTTCTGGTCGGTGCCGACGCCCATGTAGGCGCCACCGACGTTTGCGATGGTGTCGCGGAACAGAAAGTGGCTGTACTCGTTCGAGACCCAGTAGTGAGAATTGCGAATGATCTCATCGGGTTGCGGGTCGGGCCGCAGGGTACGGAAATCGGCAGCCAGGGCGTCGTCGGGCTGAATGTTTCCGCCCGTGGCGCCCGGGATCACCGGTTCGGGCAGGTCTGCAGCCGGCTGCACAGCGGTCGGCGGCGCGTCCACCCCGGCTGCGGGCGCTACGGCAGAGGCCTCGGCAGCAGGTTCCTGAACGGGCGCAGCGCTGGCTTCCAAGGGTTCGGCCTGAGCGACCTCCCCGCTCGCTGCGGGCGCGGCGGCTGGATCCGGCGCGAGCGCCGACGCGTTCGGCTCGCCCTGCGAACCGCTGTCCGCGTGAGCGGGGGTCTGCTGGCATGCAACCAGCTGCGCACCAAGAACAAGGAGGGAGAGCAACGTGCCGGGATTCGGGAACGCACGCATGTCAGCAGTCCGGTTAGACGTCAGCCTGAAGAATCAACGCCGCTGTGCATAGGCAGAATGGCCGGGCCAGACAACTAAATCGTCATGGAGGGGGGCAGCAGAATCCCGGTTGCAGCCGCGGGCTTGCACGGGTAGAGGCCGCAGGCGACATTGGCTCGTTCTGTCCGGAGACATGCATGGCCCCGAGACTCCCGAAATCTGTTCCCAGCGTTGATGCGGTTGGCCTGGAGGCCCGCGCAGCGTCGTTCACCACGCGAAGCATCAAGGCTGCGTCGAAGGTTCACGCCATGAAGATGGTGGTCGGCATGACCGACCTCACCACGCTGGCGGGCGCGGACACCCCCGGCAAAGTGGAATCGCTCTGCGCCAAGGCGCTGCGACCGCTGCCGCACCGCGTCGACGTACCATCGACGGCAGCCGTGTGCGTTTATCCGCCCTTTGTGCCGCAGGCGAAGCAGCTTTTGTCGGGAAGCGGCGTGAAAGTCGCTGCGGTGGCTACGTATTTTCCGTCGGGGCAGGCGAGCCTGCAGGAGCGGATTGACGAAGTGCTACGCACGGTCGCGGCTGGCGCCGATGAGATTGATATGGTGATTCGGCGCGGCGATTATCTGTCGGGGCGCTATGACGACGTGTTCGACGACATTGTGGCGGTGAAAAAGGCGTGTGGTCCGGCCCGCCTGAAGGTGATCCTCGAGACGGGCGAGTTGATGACGTACGACAACGTGCGGTTTGCCTCGCAGCTGGCCATGGAAGCCGGCGCTGACTTCATCAAGACGTCGACGGGCAAGGTGAACCCGGCTGCGACCATGCCGGTGACCCTGCTGATGCTCGAAGCCATTCGGGATTATCACCGCGCGACAGGCCGAATGGTGGGCATGAAACCTGCCGGCGGTATTCGTACATCCAAGCAGGCGGTGCATTATCTGGTGATGGTGCGTGAGACGCTCGGCCAGGCGTGGCTTGACCCGGCCTGGTTCCGGTTTGGCGCTTCGTCGCTGCTCAATGACGTGCTCATGCAGCTCGAGAAGGAGCGCACGGGGCACTACATGAGCCCGGATTCGTTCAGCAGCACCGGCGCATACTGAGGTTTTTCCATGAGCACTACCGTCACCCCTTTTTCGTTCGGCAGTCCGTGGGAGTACGCGCCCGCGCCGGAATCCCGCGGAATTGTACGAATTGCGAAACAATACGGTCACTTTATTGACGGAAAATTCGTCGAAGGGACCCATCATATGCCGGTCATTAATCCGGCCAATGAAGAGATTCTGTCTCACGTGGCCGTGGGCAGCGACGCCGATGTGGACGCCGCCGTGAAGGCCGCACGCAAGGCGTTTCCGGCGTGGAGCGCGTTGCCGGGTATTGAGCGTGGTAAATTCCTGTATCGAATTGCCCGGCTGCTGCAGGAGCATGCCCGCGAGCTGGCCGTACTCGAGACCCTGGATAATGGAAAACCCATTAAAGAAACCCGCGATATTGATGTGCCGCTCGCTGCGGCCCATTTCTTTTATTATGCGGGTTGGGCCGACAAACTGAAATATGCGTTTGCCGGCGCCGAGGTAAAGCCGGTGGGTGTGGCCGGTCAGGTGATTCCATGGAATTTTCCGCTGTTGATGGCGGCCTGGAAGCTGGCGCCTGCGCTGGCAGCCGGAAATACCGTGGTGTTGAAGCCGGCCGAGACAACTCCGCTGACGGCGCTACGGCTGGCCGAGCTGCTGGTTGAAGCCGGCCTGCCGGACGGCGTGGTGAATATCGTCAACGGTGCAGGTGCAACGGGCGCCGCGGTCGTCGCGCATCCCGAATTCGACAAGGTAGCCTTTACCGGCTCCACCGGGGTGGGTCGCCACATTCAGCGCACGCTCGCCGGCACCGGTAAGAGGCTGACGCTGGAGCTTGGCGGCAAGGGTGCCAACATCGTGTTCGAGGATGCGCCCTTTGAGCAGGCGATCGAAGGCGTGATTCAGGGCATCTTCTTCAATCAGGGGCAGGTTTGCTGCGCAGGTTCACGCCTGCTGGTGCAGGAGAGCATTCGCCAGCCGTTTGTGGCCCGCCTGAAGGAGCGCATGGCGCAGCTGCGCGTGGGTGACCCGCTCGACAAGAACACGGACGTCGGCGCTATCAACTCGGCGGCGCAGCTGGCACGTATTCGGGCGCTGGTCGAAGCCGGAGAGGCTGAAGGTGGCGAACGTCACTCGGTGAGCTGCGCCCTGCCCGACCGGGGCTTCTTCTTCGCGCCCACCGTCTTCGACAACGTCACCATGTCGCACACGGTAGCACAGCAGGAGATCTTTGGGCCCGTGCTGACGGTCATTCCGTTTCGCACGCCCGACGAGGCCATCGAGCTGGCCAACAATACCCGATACGGCCTGAGCGCGGGCGTGTGGACCGAAAAAGGCAGCCGCTGGCAGGCGGTCGCCGGTTCGCTGCGTGCAGGCGTCATCTGGGGCAATACGTTCAACCGATTTGATCCGACGAGCCCGTTCGGCGGTTACAAAGAGAGCGGTTTCGGCCGCGAGGGCGGTCTGCACGGGCTGCTCCCCTACGTACAGGTGATGGGATGAACAGCCGGATTTCGGTCCGCCGGACCGTCAAACTTTTTATCGGGGGCGCCTTTCCGCGTTCGGAAAGCGGTCGCGTTACTCCATTCCGTTCGCCGTCGGGGGTGCTTGTGGCCAACGTCTGCACCGCA
>JAGWVZ010000215.1 GCA_018970625.1 Myxococcales bacterium
CAGGCATCGTCGGCCAGACGGAAAATGGTCTCGGGAGTGGCCGCCAGAAGCGTACCCTGCGAGGTCATGGCGCCCCAGATAAAGCCCGCAAGCGGAGGCTGAACCTCCCATGTTCGCTGGCCGCCCTGCAGGACCGACACGGCCGAGCTCCGTTCGACGAGCCGCACGGTGTCGCGCGGCTCAATCGGAGAAGGGCGCACAAACCCGGCGAGGTCCCCTTCAGCACCCGGCACCGGGTCCAGAAATCCATCGGGTCCACGCAGCAGGCCTGCGCTGGTGGCGACGACGAGGTCGTCTGACCAGAGGCTGACCTGCCCGATGTGTGTGATCGGATCCGACGCAGGCTGAGCAGAGTCAATGGGTCGACCCACCAGCACGATCGGCTGCCAGCCACCGACTCCGACCCGGCGCACACCGTCGGGGTGCACCACAATCGCGCCGGTGTCGTCGCGGGCGAGCAGCTTCAGGGCGCCGGCGACGACGTCTTCCGGTGTGTTGACGGTCAGCGGCATCCACCGCAGACCGTCCTGATCGTAAGGGGTGGAGTGCACCGAGCCATCGGGACATACGGCAAACCCGGCGCTTTCGGCAAACAGCAGCAGTCGCAACGTGCCGCAGCGCTCACTGTCGGGCAGCGCCAGCGGCGACGTCATACGGCGGTAGTCGCCGGGTACGCCCACAAAAACAGCGCCGTCGGCATCGATCCAGTAATGCAGGCCCAACGGGTCTACCGCGAATTGCGAGAAAGGGGTGTGCGGCCCGGGCGCATCAAACCGGACGGTCAGCAACTCGGGCGGGTCGTTCGGCAGAAATCGGTACAAGTGCCCGAATTCACTGTAGAGAAAAAGGTCTTCACCCTGTCGGGCGATTCGCCAGTCGACGTCGTCAGGCAGGTTCAGATTCGTCCACCGGTCGCGGTCCCACCGCGCGGCGAAGCCTTCGGCACCAACACAGACAGCCCGGCCCGGCTCGAAGTCATCGCACGTGTGGATTCGGGCAAACGGTTGTCCGTCCAGCGCGGACACGATGGGTCTGGCGGCCCGCTGATAGAGGGGCGCATTCAGGACTGACTTTCGGCCGGCCGCATCGACCGCCCGAACATACCAGCGCCCGCCCTGCTCGACCGTGACGTCGATGGACGTAACGCCGGGGGCCGTGCGCAGAAAAGGCTCGCTGTCTTCGCTGGGCTCGCGCCACGTCTCAGACGCGTAAAACACCTCGTATACGAGCTGTTCAGGCGGCGTGATATCGTCGGACGCAGCGTTCCAGTGCAGTCGAAGCTGCTGGAACCCTGTCAGCTCAATGCGCTGCAGTCCCGAGAACAGAGGCGGTTCCACGTCGCCGGGCTGAGCGGGGCTCACAGGCGGTGCAACGCTGGCCGCCTCCTGGTTCCCTGGAGCGGGAGGTTCCTCGGGGGAGCTGCAGGCCCCGATCAGCATAGACACTGCGATGACAAGTGCAGATCGAGAGGGTCTCATACAGAATCGGCGGTCGGGCCGAGCGGGCGCGGCCCGTAGGCCATCATCCCGGCATGGGGCGCTGGGAGGGCTCAGTTGCTTCCGGAACCGGGAGGCACGCTGCCCATGGGTTCCAGTGAAGCCGTGATGGTCTTGCCTTCTTCGCGCGGGCGCTGGGTGCACGCCGCGATATCCACCAGCGCATTGATGATGGAGTCCATCTTGCCGAACCAGAGCTCCTTGTGCGCGTTTTCGCGACCACGAAGACGCATCACCAGCTTCACACGGTCGCCGCGCTCAATGAAGCCGCGCGCCTGGGTGATCTTGGTTTCGAGGTCGTGGGTGTCGGTTTTGGGTCGCAGCGTAATGGTCTTGAGCTCGACGCGAGTCGCCTTGGCCTGCGAGGCCTTCTTCGACGTCTCGTACCGGAACTTGCCGTAATCCATGATTTTACAGACCGGAGGAACGGCGCCCGGCGCCACTTCCACCAGATCGAGACCCTGCTCTGCGGCGAGGTCCCGGCCTTCATCGGCCGTCATAATGCCCAGCTGTTCGCCTTCCGGCCCAATCACGCGGATCTGAGGCACGCGTATCTGGCGATTCACACGGTGGGAGTCCCGCTGGCCACTGGCCGCGCCGCGGGGGTCATTGCGGTCTCCACCGCGGGGGTCACGATTCATGGGATTGGGCGGGCCGCCACTGGGTCGATTCATTCCGTCCTGGTACTCGAACAGGTTCGTCCAGACACCGCGACTCTGGTCGCAGCGCCATACAAAACGTGCGTTCCGGTTCCCGCACAACCGCGTCCTTATGCGATTCCGTTGCAACCCGCAAGCCTGCGCCACACTTTGACACCGACGCCTGTTTCGCCTCTTTTTCTGCGTTTTTCTTCTTTATTTCACCGCAGACACGACGCATCGTGCCACCCGCATCCCATCACGTGCTTCTGGCGCGGCCCGGTACCCGGACTCTGTCCTATGTCAGCTCTGCAGCGCAGCGTCTTCAACCACGCCGCACGGCATGTCGCCTTCCCGGCGCCTTTGCTCTTCCTGGTCGGTTTGGCCGCTTGCGACCTGACCGACGAGCACAGCGAAACGACCCACCTGCAGCAGGCGCCCGTCGTTTACGGCGACGATGACCGGCGAGACCTCTGGGAAGTCGATGACCCCGCCCTGCAACAGCTCACCCGGCAGTCCATTGTCGCCCTGATGTCGCTCGGCAGCTTCGACCGTTCTGACCCCGATAACTGGCGCGTCACGGGCAACCCGCTCGGCGAGAATCTGAACCTCTGCGACGGCGAGCTTTACGCCGACCAACCCGCCGCGGCAGGCTGTTCCGGCACGTTGATCGGCCCCGACCTCGTACTTACCGCCGGCCACTGCGTCGGTCGCGACAGCTGTGACGGCACCCTGCTCGTCTTCGACTACTTCGAGCGAGCCGACGGCGTCCTCGAAACCATCAGCGCTGCCGACGCCTATCGCTGCGTCGAGGTCGTCTCATGGGCGCTGGGCGACGGACTCGATTTCGCCGTTCTTCGTCTGGAACGTCCTGTCGACGACTCGCGCCGCCCGGTTCCCATTCGCCTCGAGGATACTCCCTTGACGCTCGGCGAGCCCCTCACGGTCATCGGATTTGGCTCGGGAATACCCGCCAAAATCGACTCGGGCGGTGTTGTCACCGACCCGCGAGCAGCCTCGCTCGATTATTTTCAGGCCACCCTCGACACGTTCGGTGGTAACTCCGGCTCTGGCGTGTTCAACCGCGACCTTGAGCTGGTCGGGATTCTCGTGCGCGGACTCACCGACTACGTTCGCGACGGCGACTGCAACCGCGTCAACGTCATCGCCGAAGAGGGATTCACCGGCGGCGAGGACATTACCTATGGTGCCCGTGCACGCGAGGCCTTCTGCGCGTCAGGCGTCGAGAACGAACTGCTGTGTCCCGATGGCGCCAGTATGCGCTGCGGAGACTGCACCACCAGCGCAGATTGTCAGGGCGGCCTGGTCTGTGCCGCTTTCCCCTCGCTCGGTGGCGCTCGTATCTGTGCCGAGCCCTGCGGTCGCGACAACCCCTGCGACGCAGGCTTTACCTGCCGCGCAGATGCCTGCGAACCCTCCAGTTCACTGGCCTGCCGCGCCAACTCGGTTGTCAGGGTCAATCAGTGCGGGCGTGTGCTCGAGACTACCGACACCTGCGCGTCCACGGAGTTCTGCCGCGACGCCGCCTGCGTACCACGCCCTCAGGGCGACGTGTGCGCCAGCGCTGTGCCACTCGACCTGGCTCCCGGTGTGCTGGGTGAGATTGCCATGGACGGGTTCCTGGCTGACTACGCAGGAACATGTGCTGGCAACGGTGTGGACCGCGTCTGGCGCTTGTCGATCGACAGCCGTTCGCAGTTGGTTGCTGAAGCTACCGGCTTTGACACCGTTCTTTACCTACGCGGAGACGAATGTCTGAACGTCGAAGCCGAGGTTGCCTGTAACGACGACTCCAACCCGCCGGGCGCCTATGGTTCGCGAATCGATGTGGTGCTCGATCCGGGCGACTGGTTCCTGTTTCTGGACGCCTATGACGAAAACTCGGGCGTGGCAGCGCTGAGCTGGACGCTGACGCCTCTGTGCAGCGACGACTGCGCCGAGGGAGACGCGGTGTGCGATGGCGACCTGCCAAGAACCTGCGTTCGCGACTCGGCCAGCGGCTGCTTCTATCTGACAGACTCCGAGCCCTGCGGGGACGGGCTGGTGTGTGACGCGGGTGCCTGCGTTGCGGGCCCTGTCGACCCCGATGTGGTCGATGAAGCCGACGCAGCCTCTGATGCGTCCACGGACACGGCGACGGACGTACCTTCGGATGCCAACCCGGCTGACATGGATATTCATAACGATATCGATGCGTCGCCTGATGCCGTTGATGCAGACAGTAACCCCGGGTCCGACTCGACCAGCGTCGATGATGCCCGCGCCGATGCAGACGCCGAAGACCCGCTCCCTGATGTTGCCGGCCAGGACGCTGCCGAATCGGGCGATACCGACGGTACCAGCACCGGTTCGGACACCGGCTCGACGGCGGAGACCTCTGTTCCACCGCTGCCCGACATCACCGCCGACGGCTCGGGTGAGGGCGCTCAGCCCGTCGTCCCGGGCGATGTCTCCAGCGGCTCTGTGGGCGGTTGTGCTGCCGCTGCGTCCCCGACGCCGGTGCACCGCTCGTCGCTGTTGTTTGCGCTGGGTGCGGTCGTAGCCGCTCGCTGCGGACGCCGTCGCTGGTGAGCTGCGGGTGCGCCGGGGCGGTATTGCGCCCTGAAAATGATGCTCTGCAGCTACGCCCGCCGCAGTAGATGGCGGCCACCGCTGGTGTGCGTCGAGGCGCGCCCGGGTGGCTACAGGTGAGCTGTTACCCGCAGCAGAAAGGCGTCCACCTGTGCGCGCCACGCTTCGGGGGCCTCGATGGGCAGGGTGTGTCCCACGTGTTCGAACACGACGTGCTGACATTCATGAAGGAGCGCCGCGAGCCGCTGTGCGGATTCGATACTCACAAGAAGGTCTTCGCGTCCGCTCAACAGCTGCGTCGGGCACCCAATCTGACGAGCGTCTTCCTCGGGTCCGGCATAGCCGGCCAGACCCTCCAGCAGACGCCCCAGACCGACAGCGTCGTTCCGCTGCACCGTCGCCCGCACCATCGGTTCCCACTGCCCCCTCAGCGACTCCAGATAAACCCGCCCCAGAATGTCCGGGATGGTGCACCACGCGAGCGCTTCGATACCGCCGCGGTGGAGCACTTCGCGCCAAGACCGAACGATCACCTCACGCATGGCGTCTCCGTCGGACCCCGTTCCCGTCAGGCTAAGCCCCACACACCGCGCGCCCAGCAGGGGGGCAGTGTGCAACGCGACCCGGGCTCCGTGGCTAAAACCCACCAGCACCACATGCCGCGCCTGCAGCTGGTCCAGCAGGTCCCGCAGGTCCAGCGCGTGATCGTCCAGCGTCAACGGTTCATCGACCACCGTGCTGCGGCCCTGACAGCGTGCATCGTAGCTGAGCACCTGAAACCGCTCGGCCATCTTTCGCGCCTGCGTGCGCCAGTTGGCGGTGCTCTGGCTCATGCCGTTGAGCAGCACGACCAGTGGCGCCGAGGTGGCGCCAGAAAGCTCATAATACAGCGAAATGTCGGGGCGACTGGGCAGCTGAAATTCTGGCATGGTGAAGCAGGCGACGGATGGTGGGACCGAATAGGTCGCCGATGGCACAGCGTGTGCGGGTTCGCAACCTTCAGACCCGCCGCCGTAAAGAACCCCGGCAACACGCCCGGCATCGAAACCCTGTTCTGCACGTCGTGCTGTTGGCACCGGCTCGCGTTTGTGCCACCAGTTCTTCGGGCGCTGCACGCCTGACGGGCGCTCCCGCCGGATACCGGCTGCCGGTTATCGATTGGTTTGATGAAGGATATGCCATGCGCGCTTCTCTTCTGCGTCGGACTCTCTGCTGTGCCATGTTTCTGGGACTTCTGAGCCCGGTTTCGACCGCTGCGCACGACCCTGACAACAGCGGCCAGTCCGCGCCGGTGGAGGTGCCCCTTCCTGTGGTCTATCCCGGCGCGGGCGAACGGCTGGTGCCTGTGGACGGCACCGCGTCTTTGACCGGCGCCGAACCTCGGCTGCGGGCGTTGTTCGAGGCCTGGCGGCAAGCCGACGCGGCCGCGCCTGCCTTTATTTCTGCGAGCGTCGAGCAGGGCACCGTCACCGTCGTACTCGAGGCACAGGCGCTGGCCGCGTTGCCTGATCACGTCTATGACCTCCTGATTATGGCGGTGAGCGGTTCGCTCGACGGGCATGTGCAGGGCGGCGTTCATACCATCCGATTTGCCGGCGCACGTGAGGATGGCGCGCTGATTCCCGATCACGAACTGCGTCCGCTGCTGCGTCTGCAGCCGGAGCCGGGCGTGTT
>JAGWVZ010000216.1 GCA_018970625.1 Myxococcales bacterium
GCGCCATCGGGCTGTCAGGTGTCACGAGCGCGGCCATCGCCTTTGGCGCAGCCTTCACCATGTCCCACAAGCCTGCGCCCTCGCGCTCGACCCGCTCGGCCTCGGCCTGCTCCTGCGCGGCCTGCGCGTCGCGCTTCTCCTGCTCGGCGCGGTTGAACGCCTCGGTATCAGGCTCCCCACGCTCGTACTCCACCGCCGGAACGGCGTATCGGATGATTGGAACCGCCACGCCCGTGCGCTCGTCAGGCACCACGCCATCGGCTGCGATGGCAGCGCGATCCTCGTCCCAGTAGGCGGGGTTGGTCTGTTGCTGCTCGTAGTGCCGCTGCTTGATCGCCGCGCTCGCCAGTGCGATCTCGCGTGCCATCGTGTACGAGTACTTCACCCGGAGGCTGTTCGCGTTGAATCGTGTCATGGTTTGCAGGATCGATGCGCTCGGTCGTACCCCACGCAGACGCTCGTGGAGTAGTCGAGTTCCATCGTATACGAGGGCACATCGCCCGGCTGCCACACCCCGTCGATCTTCGTCCCGGTATGCGGAATGCGAATGATCATCTTCGACATCTTGTTGTCGCAGCAAAGCCTGTTCCGGGATTGTGTGAAGCAGCGCACGCCGTTCGATACCGTGAGCGACTCGCCGTTGCAGGTGTCGATCATTCGCTCGACGATCTCGTCGGCGTTGCAAGCGATGTCGATAGTGGTCTCCACCGTGTTCGATCCGAAGCAGTCGGTGTCGGTTTCGATTCGCGTCACACCGAGCCGCTTGCCCGCATCGGCGCAGCTCGGCGCGTTCAGCGCGAGCGTGTCGCAGTAGTTGTTCGAGAAGTTGAGCGGGCCGAGGGTGACCGTTTCGGTAACGCTCGCATCCGTCTTGATGCTCGTGACGAGTTCGAACCACACCTTGATGACACAGGTCGGGTTGTAGGTTGTCGGTCGCTGACAGGGACTCGGCTGCGTGTTGTTCCCGCCCGGTCGCGGGCCGACTGGCGGGATGACCGGAGGGCCGACACCACCGCCGCCGCCGCCCGTACCTTGCCTGACACACCTTTCCAATTCTGCCGCAGTTGCCGTACTACATGGGCCATCATGTTTGATAACAGCAGACCAGAGTCCCTCTATTTCAGGACATCCGCCCAGAACATCCGTCGGCTGTCCGTTGATGCAAGCGCACACGATGCAACGGGTGCCGCAAGCCTGCCTGCTCCAGTTCAAAAAACCCTGCTGACTACCATATAGTCGGGACAGAGCTATGCACTGGCATTTCGTCACATTCTCCGTGCAGTTGCACGCACTACAGCATGATCCGGTTTCGCTGTCGCAAGGAATGTTGCACTCGCTGCTTGTGCAAGGCCCGGCAACATTCAACCACTGACCCCGATATTCAGGCTGACACGCAGGGCGTGAAAACACATGAGCGGACTGCGTGTATCCAATCTTCAGGAATGCGCCCGAATCATCGAACTTGCTACAGCAGTAGCAACGGAGACACGAATCGGGGCAAGTCGTTGCTGCCCCCTGCCATTGACCGCCGATGCGGCGGCATTTGCATTCCGTTGTCTGTTCGCAGCCCGGAGGCGTGTTCAGGTCGCCGCGTGTGCAGCAAGCCCCGAGCGGCCCGTTATCGCACGGGTCGGCATCGCAGCAGCAGTTTCGATCCGCGCTCATGCACCGACAACACCGGAGGCCACAAGGCTACAGCTCGTCGCGTTGCTACAGTACGCACGCAGTTGATGGCCGTCTGGGACGAGGATATTGGACAGCATCACATAACCGTAGCCCGTGATGTCGTAGTGGTTCAGGATGTAGTCGCCGTGCGTCATCTGCGCCGTGCCTCGCACGATTCCGACATACACATGGTGCGTGCTGTTGCTGCTGTTGCTGATGTACAGGCTCTTGAAGAACAACGCCTGCCCTTCGAGGCCCGTAGCGACGGCCTGCTCGACATCGGTGATCGCGTAACGGATGAGGACGGGCTGGCTCATGCTGTTTCGATGATACCCGCGAGTTCGCTATCCGTAGCCTTCGCAGCACCGCTTGCTCCCATGTAGGGCCAAGTCGGCGCGGTCAACGGCGCAAAGCCGCCCGCCGGGGCAGGAGCGCAGCGCACTTCGACATCCGGCTGCACCGCGATCCAGTACGAGGTGAAGCCGAGGCGGTTCGTCACCTCATACACCGGGACGATGTCGAGCTTCGGCGTGTACGGTCGGCGAATCGGCTCGTCGCCTGCCGGGCCGAAGTCCCAGTTGAAAGGCATCCCGCCGACGCTGTGCGGCCATTGCAGGGTCGTTCCGGTCTGCGGGTTGGGGTTGAACCACTGCTCGTAGAGGTTGAACGCCACGCCCGCACAGAGCCCCTTGTAGCCAAGCGCACTGCCGCTCGACCAGTACATCGTGAACGGGTTCGCGTCTGGCGCAGCCTCCACGAAAAAGTAGCGGTTCATGTAGAACCGCTGCTCCGTGACGGCAGTCGGATCTTCCGTATACGCCTGCTGCACGCCGATCACGCGGGCCATGAAGATCCGCACCACATTCGACCGCTCGGTGCGGCGAAGGCTGGTGTGCTTCACGCCGCTGACCATCGCAGCCGTCACGCCTGCGCCGCTCGTCTGCGCTTCGACCTTTGCGCCCTGCGGGTACAGGAGCGGGTGGTTATTGCGGCCTCGAATGCGGTACTCGACGCTCGGAATGCCGATGGTGCCAAACCGAATCGTCTCGTACTGCAAGCCCACGCTCGGGGTGATCTGCGACAGGCGACCCTGCGCCATCGGGTCAGGCATCCGCGTGAAGACGGCCTCGCCATCCGACACCTGTCGGAGGTAGTCCATGCGAGCCTTCAGCAGTTCCCGGCGACCCTTCAGCGTCGTGTCGAATCGCTCGGCGAAGCTGTAGTCGAACACCATGCCCGCGTCGGTAGGGGTCGGCGTGACGGTGTTCGGGTCAAGCGACTTGATCGCGGTACGCAGCAGCCCGCTCGTGTAGTTCCACGGCACCTCGTAGTCCACGACCGGATCGGGCGAGATGTACTTGTCCACGCGCGTGTTCGTGTTTCCCAATCCCTTCGGGCCACCGACCGAGAGCCAGTACTCCGGGCCATTCACGAACGAGCCGCCCGTCGCGGCGTTGTGATTCGTTCCCGGCAGGAACGCAGGCACCAATCCGTTCGGCGTGCTGTGGCCGATCATGGCCGGGATGTGATCGCGAATCTCGACGGTCGTGTGCGTCGGGCCTGCGACATCCGTGTGCCACAGCGTCGGCGTTCGACTGTTCAGGCCGTTGACGAACCGGGTAGAGATGACCCCATCCGTGGTCTCATGGCTTCGGCAGTCCACGAGGTGCGCGTAGGTGTGCGCGACATTATCCGCACCGTATCCATAGGGCGCGATCCACGGGATGTTGTACGCCTCGCTGCGCTCCGGCCCGAGCCGAGAGCAGTAGAACGCTTCGTGTGACACGACCACGGTCTGCGGAAGGTCGAGCGTCATCGTGTTGATGTAGCCCGCCACGCGGTAGTCGGCCATGCTCGACAGCCAGTTCGGAAGGTTGGGGACGGTGCCTGCGGTCTGCGTCCCGTGCGCTCGAGCGAGCGACAGCACGAGCGACAGGGATCGAGCGTCGTACAGCCACACGCAGCCATGCCGCTGCGCGAAGGTGTCCAACGCCTCCCCAAGTGTCATGCCCCGGAAATCAAGGTTCACAATGTCGCCATCGTCAAACGCTGCCGCACCCGCAGGCTTGCCGAGCTGCGCGTCGTAGAACGCAAGATCCAGTTGAAGCACGCCATTCGTCGCGAACAGCACTTGAGCAGCCAACGCACGCAGGATCTCGTCCCGGCTGTAGGGCCGTTGGATATGCGTCAGAGCCGCCGCCGTGTTTGTCCAGTTCCGACCCGGCACTTGCAGCGATGCCTTCCAACTAGGGGCCGTCGTTTCGCCCTGCACATAGGACGGATCTTCAAAGCCGGGGAAGTCGAGAACCGCAGGCGGGTAGGTCACCGTCGCGGCCACGGTGTTCGCCTCGAACGCGACGGGCGGATCAGCGAGCATATTCACGCAGCCGAGAGCCATGCCGCCGTAGTACTGCTGCTGATTCGTGTTGTTCGTGCTGTCCGTGATCGCGCCGCTGCTCGTGATTCCGTCGTGGATCAAGTCCGAGCGGAACTCGAGCGACCGAATGCCGCGCAGCATCGAACGGACATCGGTCAACTCCATGACGAACAGCGTGTCGTTCTGCTGCGGGCGACCGCTCAAGTTCACGGCAGACGAGGCCGCACCGCTACGGCGCAGTTCGCGAATACTGGTGCAGATCAGGCCGTTGAACACCATCGAACGCGGCGCACCGAGCGGCGTTTCCACGGCGTTGGTGCCGCTCGACAGCGTCGAGAGCATGGACATCGCTTCCGCGCTGCGGGTCGAGATGTCATCTCGCGAGCGGAGGATCTCGGCCCCGACAGGCTGACGCATCGCGCCATAGTCGCGCTCCTGCTCGTTCACCGGAACATCCTGAACGATTGGCGGTGCGGTTTCGGCCTGCGGCGCAGCCTCCTCCGGCGGGTTCACGCTCTCGTCCCGAATCGGATTCGGGATGCCGGGGTTGTTGATGATCGCGAGCTGCGGCTGCGGAAGGCTTGCGGCATCGGCGGGCAACTGGACGAGGCCGCGCTCCGTTGTGCTGCCCTGCTCCGACAGGTACAGCGTCCACTTCAACGGCTCGTTCCCGTTCAGGGTCGCGATGGCATTGCTTGTCGTTCCCGCGAAGGTGTCGCTGATCGGATGCACGAGGACGCTGATGCGTGCGCTCTCGCAGGCTCCTACGAGCGGGTTCTGCACCACATTGATCGCGTCCGCGTCGTAGCCATTGGCCCGCAGCAGCGCGTCGAGTTCCTCGCTACGCCTGACGATGCGAAGCTGCGTGTAGTCCGTGTCGTTGTCGAGCCAGCCGTAGATGCCTGCCATGCGTGCATCCTACGGTCACGCACCCGTACTGCTCGGGTCGAGGTAATCCTGCGGCGCGATTGTGCCGTTCCGGTTCTCTTGGTTCGTGACCTCGACGCTGCCGGAGTACGGGTTGCGCGGCAGTTGCAGGGTCTCGGGCATCCACACGGCGCGATTCGGGCCGGATTCGCCTCCGATGTACCGCCGGAGGTGTGCGCTGTTGGCGACCGACACTTGCAGGCGGCGGGTCGCCCGAATGGCGATGATGCGGTTTCCGCTCGCGTCGGGCGGGCCGTCGTTCATCTGAATGTCCTGCGACACGACGGCGTAGCGATCATCCACGCGCGGCCAAGGGACGGCCATGCCCTTCACTTTGGTGCTCATCTCGACGGTCTGAACGATGAATACCTTCGGCAGAGACATCTGGAACGCGAACTGATGCTCGCCGCCCATCGTCTCCATCTGCGAGAACCGGGTGTCCATGCTGACGCTCTGCGATGCGCGGTAGGCGATGATGCCGGGCGCATCAGCTTCGAGCTGCGAGTCAGGCGTGTCTCCATCCTGCGGGGGACGAGCGACATCGCCACTGCCGTTCAGGTCGGTTTCAAGGGGCTGTGCCTGAACATCAGACGGGTCTACCGTGACCGCCGTCGCCTGCGTCGTGCCTGCAAGTTCCGTCCAGGTGTTCGACAGCGTGCAGGGGTCGAACTTGAACTTCGGCGCGTACCCCACACCGTAGGTCGAGAATCCGTAGGGCGACGAGTACAGAGGACGCTCGCCGTTGGGATTGGGATGCGAGAACAGGTACTTGTAGAGCCACTGGTCTACCGATCCGATGGGCTCTTTCTGTGGCGTTGCAACGGGAACGCCCCACGCGGTGATTTCAAGAACGATCTCGTTCCGCTTGAACAGCGACGGCTCGCTGATCTTGAAAGTCCGAATCGTGTCAGGATTCGGCGGCATGAAACGAATGCGCGTGAGCGCGATCTCCAATGCGCGGAAGAACAAGGCCGCGCGAAGCGTGCGGTAATCGGTCGCGCCCGGCACGGTGGTTTCGAGATCGGTGGTCTCAATCGGCGGGCCGATGAGCGTGCATCGGAACACCTTTGTTCCCATCTCGTTTCCGTCGAGGCCGCGCTCGTAG
The DNA here is from genome assembly GCA_018970625.1 of Myxococcales bacterium. The sequence goes on from JAGWVZ010000216.1 coordinate 6,075, forward strand.
TCGAAAGAGGCATCGCCCGAAAGTGCAGGATACGGCAGACTCGCAGCCATCTGCGTGTCGGTGACATGGAACACGAGCGTTCTCTGATCCGGCTCGACATAGAATTCCTGCTTGGTTCGCTTGAACCCCTTCGGAGTCAGGCCCGCCACGAACAGCCGATAGTCGCTCGGACTGGCTGAGTAGTTCGTCGGCGTTGCGGCGAGGTCTGTGATGTTGTTGTACGGCTTGGTCGATGTCGGAAGGGTCTGCGCCCGCACCGGAATTGATGATGGCCCGCCTGTGCCGGAGTTCGACGCACT
>JAGWVZ010000217.1 GCA_018970625.1 Myxococcales bacterium
GGGTTGCTACACGTTCTTCGTTATACGACTCAACGACGAAGTAATATGTGGTACCCGCAGTAGCATTCACCACCACAGAGCTGCGGAGATTGATGTCAAAGTCTGCAGAGTCGTCGTTACAGACGAGCGAGGTGCCGCCGCAAGTACCCGAAGACACCCACAGCACCGAGTCGAAATCTGGTGCAACAACTACAGCGTCGTACACCCCCGTGGACGGCGCGGTCCACTCGAAGATGAGTTCTGTTCCACCCAGACTGCCCGTGCAGCCCAGGGGTGCTTCAAGAGTGTTGCTGCCTGTCAAGAAAGCAGCTGTACCCTCATAAGCATTTGTTTCTAAGTTGAAGTTCAGTGTAGCTGGGGCATCGCACGAGTTCGCCTCCACGTACTCGACCTGAAGCTCTGCAATGTTGTTTGTGCCGCCAGCATAAGAATCGATCAGCACAAAGTACTCTGTGCCAGCAACCACCGAAACAGTGAGTGAGGACAGGAGCGAGCCAGCATCATCGTTACATGATTCACCTGCGGTGAACTCACAGGTGCCTTCGTTAACAAAGATCTGCGTGTCCAAACCGGTTGCGCTGTTGGTCGTGCTGAACACAGCAAAGCCGGTCTGGGGAGCGGTCCACGTGAAGTAAAGCTCCGGTCCATCCCCTGCAAAAGTGGCGAACTCACACGCCAACTCAATCGAGTTGCCAATGGCGGGAAGCGTGAGCGTTGCGGAGTAAACGCCGTCCAACTCCGTCAGCTCATCGTTCAGGTCACCCACCGTCACGCCCGCGCCGCACGGCGACGCGGTGTCCACCGAGCAGGTGCCTGCGATGCAGACCGACGGAACGGCGCAAAGATCCACAGTGGGGTCGCCGCTGCAGGCGCCGCCGACTGCCACAACCACCGGCAGGTCAAGCGACAGGGTGTTGCTGCGCAGGCCTGCGTCGTCGAGCAGCTCAAACTCAATCGAGCCGATGGTCGGCGTCACGCCGAAGATGCTCGTTGCGCTGAAGGTGGTGAGTCCGCGCACCGAGGTGTCAAACGGGAACTCGAACTCCAGTACGACGCCATCAGCATCGGCCAGCGGCTCGCCCGCGAGGTCGAATGCGCGCACGACCACAAACTCCACATCGCCGTTGGCGTCGGTGCCATCGACCGTCAGCTCGATCTCATCCACGACAAAGCGGGCGATCTCGCCGCTGGTCAGCACGGGCGCGACCGGGGTCTCGCAGGTGTTGGCCTCGCCGCAGGTCAGGCCGTCGGCGCACGCAGCCAGCGTGCCGGGCGTGCAGGGCGCGCCCAGCGCGTTCTCGGTGCCAAGGGCATCCGAAAGCACAGCCGACTGATTGCCAGCCGCGTCGATCAGCGACGCCTCAATCTCAAAGAACACGTTGTCGCCCGTGGGAAGCTCGGGCGACGTGATGCGGAATGTGGCGCGGCCGGCCGGGTCGGGCCTGAAATCGCTCGCCGGCAGATCAATCAGGTCGGTGCTGAGCAGCTCGCCACCAACAGTGATCAACAGACGAATCTGAACCGTCTCCACATCGCCGTTCAGGTCGGAGCCATCGAGGTTGAACTGCACAATGTTGTCGGGGCTATCCAGGTAGAAGCCCTCGAGGCGGCTCAGTACGGGCGCCGAGTCGGCCACGCAGGCGCTGCGGCCACCGCTCACCGGGCTGCACAGCAGGCCGGGCTGGCAAACACCGGCAACACCTGCGCCGCAGGCGCCGCCGGCACCGATCAGCGTGGGGGTAACGTACACCACGTTCACCACGTTCGACACGTTGCCGTCGAAGTCGTTGACCACAAAGTCGGTGTCGGTAGCGCCAACCGTTCCGATGCCGGTGATAGCGACCTCGGCCACGAAGTTCTCGCCATCATACACCAGCGTGTCGAACCCAAAGTTCAGATCGAAGGGGCCGCCGTCGAAGAAGAGCGTGGCGAGGCCATCGACGAGGTCGTTGTTGGGGTCGGTGCCCGTGATCGTGTGGTTCACGGTATCGGCGTCGAGCCACTCGGCCGTGACGCTGTCGATCACCGGCGCGACGCTGTCGCCGCAGATCGTGTCGCCCGTTGCCGAATAACCGCACACGAACGGCGCTTCACAGGTGGACGTGAAGCCCTCGATGTCGCACGGAGCACCTTCGCCGACCGTGGGCGGAGCCACGTAGGCCGCCACAGCAGCGGTGAGCGTGTTGCTCTCCAGGCCGCTGGCGTCAATCACACCCATCGTCACGTTGGTGACCGGCGTACCTGCAGGGGTAGCCAGATCCGTGAGGTTGAGGATCACGTCAAAGGTGAAGGCGCCATCCAGCCAGTCGGGAATGACGTCGTTGGTGAGGTTCAACGCCCCTTCATCGGGAGTGTCTCCATACACATCGCCGTTCGAGAAGGTGATGCGGTCGATCACGATGTTATTCACGTCCTCATTGGGGTCGGTGCCCGCAAACGAGAAGCGCACGTTGGTCGGAGAGACGGTCAGCGTGGTCAGGGTACTCAGCGTGGGTGCGACATCACCCAGCGGCACCTCACAAACGCCTTCGGTGCAGGTCAGGCCCACTTCGCAGGTGGCGGTCACGCACGACTCGCCTTCGGCGGCGATGCCCGCGATGGGTGCGATGGTCAGCGTGAACGCGCCGCCGATCAGGTCGTCGGAATCGACGACGATGAAGTACGGGAGACCCGACTCAATGTCGTTCACCAGCAACGTGCCGCCCACGCCCAGCTCGGCGCCGGTGTTGCACGCGCTCGGAGTGCCGTCCACGCAGCTGTCGGCAAGGTACAGCGTGGTGTCGGCGAGCGTGTCGGTGTTGTCGGTCGAGATGCGGTAGGCGCCGGCCACAGTTGGCGTCCAGGCAACCACGACCTCGGAACCGCCGCCAATGCCCGTGCCGCAGTCAATCGGCGGTGCCGATGCACCGGCGCCGGAGGCCAGAACACCGTCAATGACGACGGTTCCATCCACCACGGTGCCATCCACGCTGGCATCCAGCAGTTCGACACCAGCGCAGGCCACGTCGAGGTTGATCTCACACACGTCCGAACAGGCGGCATCGACAGCGTTCGCGTCGCCGTCGTCGCACTGCTCGCCGTCGTCGGTGACGTTGTCGCCGCACGCCGGAAGCTCGCAGCTGGTGCGGCACGCGTTGGGCAGGCGGTCATCGTTGTCGAGACCGTCGTCACACTGCTCGTCGCCTTCGATCGTTCCGTTTCCGCAGACCGGGCCCGACGTGTCACCGGCGTCGGTCACATCACCGGGGTCGGTGTCGCCCGCGTCGGTCACATCACCGGGGTCGGTATCACCTGCGTCGGTCACATCACCGGGGTCGGTGTCGCCTGCGTCGGTCACATCACCGGGGTCGGTGTCACCTGCATCGGTGACATCTTCCGCGTCGGGGTCCGTGCCGCCGTCAGGGTCGGTACCGCCGTCGGGGTCTGTACCGCCGTCCGTGCCGGCATCCACATCCGGTGTGTTTGTGTCGATGTCGAGCTCGGGACCGTTCGCGTCGTCGGCGCAGCCCGTCATCACCATCGCTCCGCCGAGCATTAGCGCGGCAAGAACCTTCCAGTTCACCTGCATCATCTGTTCTCCTTCCAAAAAGTCATGGGCCCGGCACGTAACCCGACTCCGACAGTGTACGCGTGACAAACACGCCATCTACGACCAACGCGGTTTGGCTAACCGGCATGACAAAGTGCGTCAACAGGGGAATCTGTCATTCAGTCGCAAAAATGGCCGCAATTTCGGCAACGTGCGTACTCCTGTACGCTGCCGCAGGCGCCCCTCACTTGCCTCTCGCGCGCAATCGTGACAGCACGGCGACCACGATTCCTCCTGTCTGACTGTTCCATCGGCCAACCGAAATGAACGACATCATCTTTCCAAAGCCCGCTTCTTCGGCCCTTCTGATTGTGGACGTGCAGGAGCGCCTCGCGCCTGCCATGATGGACGGATCGTCGCAGCTTCTGAAGGCCACGCGTGTTCTCATCGAGTGTGCTGCCGAGTTCCAGTGGCCCATTCTGTACACGGAGCAATATCCGCGCGGGCTCGGTGCGACCGTCAGCGCCCTGCTGCCGCGTCTGCAGGAGCTCGGCGCGCGTCGTATCGAGAAGGTCGAGTTTTCCTGCCTTCGGAACGCCGAGTTTGCCGACCAGGCACAGCCTACGCTCCCAAACCACGTGGTGGTGTGCGGCATGGAATCACACATTTGTGTGTTGCAGACCGTCGCCGACCTGCAGGCGCGCGGGCATCAGGCGTTTGTGCCACTTGACGGTGTTGCCAGCCGCACCGTTGAGAATCGCGACAACGGACTGCGGCTCATGGAGCGCACGGGCGCCATCGTCACCAACAGCGAGACGCTGCTGTTTGCGGCGCTTCAGAAGGCGGGCACCGATGCCTTCAAGCGCCTCTCTCCGCTGATCCGCTGACCCCGGCTCGACGTTCGGGGCAGGGCGTGGGTACGCCCCGACACCACGCCTACACCACAGGTGAGCGAACGCGCCCGGTTACCGCCGCCCTGCAAAAGCTCTTGCGCGGCTCAGCGCAGCGCCCTTAGCGGGAGCAGTCCTGCGGGCCCGGCCAGTCAAACCGATTGGCGCGCGCCAACTCAGACAACCCACGGGTCTCGTCGCGCAGGTTGCACGACATCAGCTGCAGCCAGTCGGCCAGATCGAGGCCGCGCGGCACCAGGTCGTCGCCGTCGTTCCAGCCCAGCGCCAACTCGTACAGCGCCACGCCTGCCAGCGCCTCATCCAGCGCGAGAAGATCGTTTGGCTCGGCGCTGTCTGCCGCGTCGAACACGTCGTAAATCAGCGCCGCAATCCACTCTTCGCGTACGTCGTCGGTCATGGCGTGTACACCGCTGGCGGGGAAGGGCACACCAACGCCGTTCACGGTCACCAGATCAAGATCCGTCACACGCGTGCTGTCTGCGAACGTGTCCACCAGAAAACGGGTGTCAGCGACGAGCGCTGCCCAGGCGTACGCGTGCCCTTCGGACCACGCCAGGTCGGGCTCGACCTGACGGTCGCGGTGCGGGCCGCCCGGCGACGAATCCTGCGATCCGGTTGCCACCAGGTGGTGGGCCAGCTCATGAAGAATGATGTGGTCGTCGTACTCATCGGTGTCAGCTTCGCCGCCGCCCAGCGAGATCGTGCCGTTCGAGTAGCACGACCCGCAGTCGAATGGGCGGCCGGCAGTCCAGCGAACCGTGAGACGGTTGCCAAACAACACCTCGCGTTCGTCCATCCACACATACCCCGCGTGCAACACGGTCAGAATGTGGATTGCCGCGTTTGTGGGCGACTCGCCTGGAATCTGAAGCTCGTACACCCCATCGGGGCCCAGCTCGATCGGGCTGGCCCACTCGTACTGCCGGTCTCCGCGTTGCGGCAGCACCGTCGTCGTCTTGAGCTCACCGGCGTGCTCCAGCTGATACTGGGACCGGACCTGCGCTTCGACCGTGACGCCGGACAGCTCGCTGCTCAGTTCGCAGGTCCACACACCGGTTGCGTCGGCGAACGTCTCACAGACAACATCGCTCCCCTGAAGCAATCGCACCAGCACGCCGGGCGTCGATGTGACGACGCGCGAACCGGTGAACCCGTTGCGGTCAAATGGACGATCTTCGGCGTAGAACGCGCCAGAAACCGTAAACGTCTCCGTGGGTTGGTCGATGTCCTGACCAGTGGCGGTGTCGGGCTCGGCAGGCCCCGCGTCGGCCGACGTATCGGCCGTGGTTCCATCGGGCTGGCCTGCATCGGTCGGTTCAATGACCTCCCGATCTGCGATGTCGCCAGAGCTGGAGTCGGTGGTCCCGGAATCAGCCGCGTCAGCCGAGGTGTCCGCGGCGACGTCAGCCGACGTGGCGTCAACGGCGTCGGGATCCTCTTCGTAGAGCCCGTCGCGGCCGCAAGCGGCCATGGTGAGGCCCGTCATCAGGCCGATGGCTGCGAGCCGAAACGACGGAGACACAGCAACTTGAACGGGCAGGGCAGGGCGGCGGTGGTTCACAGTCGAGTCGTGGGCGTAAGGGGCCGCGCGATGCCGAGGGTGCGCGGTGCCGCCTTCTACACCGTTCGACGCCCGCCGACAAACCGGAACACACGCCGCGACAAGGGTCGTTCTGCCGCCCTGAAGTGCTCATCGACCATCGCGGTGAACACGTTGTCGTCGGGCGAAGTCGCGTCGGTCGTCACCAGCAGTCGATGCTGCGAAGGGGAGGCAAAGCGGGCACCGGCGCCGCAACGGAACCAGTCCACCGCGTCCAGAATCAGCGCCCGGGCACCGTCGAAGCCATCGCCGCTCGTCCACTCATCGACGCCCGCGCAGGTCGCCGGTGACAACTCGGTGTGGC
>JAGWVZ010000218.1 GCA_018970625.1 Myxococcales bacterium
GAGGGCGAAGAGGTCTGCGACGACCGGAATAACTTTCCCGGTGATGGCTGCTCGGCGCTGTGCAACTCGACGGAGGTGTGCGGCAATGAGGTGCTCGATTTTGGCGAAGCCTGTGACGATGGCGGTTTTGAGCCGGGTGACGGGTGCGATGCGTTTTGCCGCCTGGAGTCGGGCTGCGGTAACGCTGTGCTGGATCGTGGCGAGCAGTGCGACGATGGCAACATTAGCGCCAATGATGGATGCTCCCCGACGTGCCAGCGTGAGGTTTTGCTGGCGTCCGACGTGGACGGAGACACGATCGCGGACTTTGACGAGGAAGCTGGTCGACGCGATACCGACGGCGATGGGCTGGTGGATTCGGAAGACGCGGACAGCGATAATGATGGGATCTCCGATCTGGATGAAGCGGGCGACGTTGAGTTGGCTACCCCGCCGATCGATACGGATGAAGACGGTACACCTGACTTTCAGGACCTCGATAGCGACAATGACGAGATCCTTGATGAGGATGAAGGCGTCACCGACAGCGATGGCGACGGATTCGGTGACTGGCGCGATCCGGACAGCGATGGCGACTATCTGCCAGACGATGTCGAGACGGCGGGCGACAACGACAGTGACGGTACGCCTGACTATCTGGACCCGGACAGCGACAATGACGGGATTCTGGACGAGCACGAACTCTTTGCGGACAGCGACGGCGATGGCACGCCGAACCGCTATGACCTGGACTCAGACGCCGATACGCTGGCGGATACCGCTGAGGCGGGCGACGCCGACCCGGTCACCTATCCGGTGGATACGGACGCTGACGGGCTACCCGACTATATCGACACTGACAGCGACGATGATGGTCTGGGCGATCAGTTCGAGACGGGATGCGCTTTGTCGTCGTCGGATCCCCGCCAGGCAGACACCGACGCCGACGGTTATTCTGACCTTGCAGAGTTCCTGGTAGGCGCAAATCCCTGTATTTTTAATACGCGGGAGAGCTTTCGGGAGTTTACTGACTTCTTTTTTGTGCTGCCCGAGGATGGTCCTGAGCAGACCGAGCCGTTACAGTTCTCATCGAACATCGTGAAGGCCGATGTGGCGATCAACATGGACACGACCGGCTCCATGGGCGGCGAAATCAACACGCTGCGCTCCTCGCTGAGCTCGCAAATCGTCCCGAATATCCGTGCGGAGATTCCCGATACTGGCTTCGCAGTGTCTGACTTCCGTGATTTTCCCTGCGGCGAGTTCGGAGTGGGTGGTGATTATCCGTTCCGCCTTTCGCAGCGTGTCACCACCAGCCTGAGTGCGGCACAGTCAGCGGTGAACAGTCTGGGACTTGGCAACGGCAATGACTATTTCGAGTCGGGATTTGAGTCGCTGTATCAGATCGCGAGCGGCGCCGGACGTATCGGCTGCAACGCGAACGTGCCGGCGTTCAATCCGGCGGTGGGTCTGGTGCCCGGTGTCGCCGATGGTGCGTTGGGAGGCGTAGGTTTCCGCAGCGGTGCCTTCCCGATTGTGATTCATGTCACCGATGCGCCTTCGCACGAGACTCCGGGTGCAACGGCAGCGACAGCCATTTCGGCGCTCCAGGGGCGACAGGCACGCGCCATCTCGGTTGTGTCGGGGAGCGATCCGCGCGGTCAACTTGAGAACGTCGCCGTTCAGACCGGCGCTCAGGTGCGTGCGTGCGCCTGGGACGGTGCCAGACCTGGTGGTTGCGGTGGATCACAATGCTGCACGGGCATCAACGGTAGCGGCCGTGGCACGAACGGAGCTGGCATGTGCCCACTGGTGTTCGATGTGGACAGCAACGGGAGCGGCCTTGGTGCGGCCATCACCACAGCCGTGCGTGCGCTCGTGAACACAACCACGCTGCAGGTAACGACGGTTCTTCGTCCCGAGCCGTCCGACCCCATCGACGGTCGCTGTTTTATTCGGGGCATTGTCCCTAACCGTGCCGAGCTGAGCGGCGGATGCACAACGAGTCCGACAGCGGTGGATATTAACCCGGTCGATGGGGTGAATGACAGCTGGTCGGGCGTCACGCCCGGTACCGCCCTGTTCTTTGACGTCATCGCCCAGAATGATGGCTGTGTGGACGAGATTCTCGGCGTGCCGCAGGCGTTCACGGTTTATATTGACGTGGTCGGAGACGGATTGACGGTGCTGGACACGCAGACCGTGACGATCATTGTCCCGGCGGGTGAGTTTAACCCGACGACTGTTCCCTGAACGAGGTCCGCGGCGGCTCAGGCTGGCCCCGCAGTTGCGCTCGATGAGGGACGTGCTACCAGTGATCGCGCAATCCTTTACCGTGACGCACTCCGTGTGTTAGTTTGCGAACCCGTCGGGGACATCGATCCCCTGATTACATTGGCTCTGTGTTGCATTTTGGGAGCGCAGGGCCGCTTCCTGACCGGCCAAGAGGCGAAGAAGAGGCACTACGATGAGTGAACATCGTCGCAAGACGCTACGCAGCTTCTACTGTGAAGAGCAGCTTTGGCAGGCATTCGAACGTGCAGCGCGCGAGAGCGATTCGACCATTGACCAGCTGCTGAATGACGCGCTCCGTCAGTTTCTGGGTCAGGCCACCGCTCAGCCCCAGGCGGTTGCCCCCGCCTACGCGCCTGCGCCCCAGCCGCGAGTACCAACCACTCAGGTGCCGGCTGTTCAGCCCAATGTGGAGCACCCGACCTTTGCCATGCCGGCCGTGCCTGCCCGCAAACCCGCTCCCACCCCTGCACCTGCCCCGGCCATGGCGCCGCGCACGGGTGCATTGCCCGCCATGCCGGCCCCTCCTCCGGCACCACCGGGACCCCCAAGGGCGGCCTCGGCTTCTGTCCCGGCTGTGCGTCCCACCGGCGGTATGCCTGCCCTCTTTGTCCGCTTTGAAGGCAAGGTTTATCCCGTCAACAAGGATAACTTCGTCATCGGGCGTGGCAGTCAGGGAACCGACCTCATGATCCGCGACCAGAACGTGTCGCGAAAGCATGCCTCCGTGATCTTCCATTCGGGCGCTTTCTGGATTCAGGACCTCGGTTCTACCAACGGCGTCGAGTTCCGCGGCCAGCGGGTGGAGTCACGCAAGATCGAAGAGGGTGATGTCTACTCGATCTGCGACCACGAGATGACCTTCACCTACCGCGGCTGAATCGAGTCATCATCCACCAGCACACCATGGCCGGGCTTCTGTCCCGGCCGTCGTGTTTTTGGCATGTCCGCTGCTGGCCAAACCTAACCCCCCGAACGCTCTCCCTCGCGTCATAGTCGGGACGGGCGTTGGATATGGAAGGTCCCCGTCGGGCCTTCCCCCTCGCGGACCGCGACTCCCACGCGGTGAAGCTCTTCCAGAACCGCGTACGCCATGCGTGCAGAGCCCGCGAATCGAATCAGGTCGCGCGGCACGTATCCCAGATCGCGTGACCGGATCTCGGCGATCGAACGCGGACCATCCAGCGCATACTGGATGTTGCTCATCAGGTTGTTCACGAACAGGTTCAACGACCGAAACGCTCGCACGTGGCTTCGCATCGGCGCCCCGTGGGCTGGCAAAAGTAGCTGCGGTGCGGTCTGGCTAATGCGCATCAGCGACTCAACGGCCGCCGGGGCGTCGCGAAGCATCGGCTCTTCGTCCAGGTCGATCAGCTCTCCACCGAACATCAGCCCGTTGTCACCAAGCCATGTCGTACCCGCCCAGCCAACCCCGGGTGATTCGTACACGGTAAACACGCCGGCACCCGTGCGAATGCGCATGCCCTCCTGCACACCCAATAACGATAATGTCTCGGGTAATTGTCCCATCCAGGACTGCGCAAAGGCCTCCACATCAGCGCTGGACCACTCCGAAGCCGCTTGCCCCCACGAGCCAATAGCCCTGATCCAGCTGACCTCTTGTGCCTGCTCCGTGCGCATGGCTCGTCGATACGACCGTGAAATGCCGTCGGGGTCGCGACCGACCAGCATTGCGTTAGGAAAAGCATCGCTGTTTCCCGTCTGAGCAGGGCCAAGACCTGTCAGCAGCACATGACTCACCTCGAAGCGATTCACCCCGGCTTCTTCGAGCGCGGCCAACAGATTTGAACGCACGCCCTGCCAACCGGTGTCGACTACCACGGGGCGTTCACTCAGCACCACCCAGACATTGTACGGTGAGCCGTAGGGCATCGGCACACCAGCAGGTGGCGGTAGCACGACCCGAAGCAGCGAAGGGGATACCTTTTGCAATCCGAACATAGGGTTGGCCTTTCAAGAGTCAGGGTCTTCGCTGATGCGGCGCACATTGTAGACCGGGTACACCCAACCCTGGCCGTCCACGACGGTGTCGTCGGTGAGCATCACGTCTGCCCACAGCAGCTCGCCCGGCGAAAATCCCTCAAATGCAAGCGTGCCCGACACATTCGCATCTGCATCGCGCGCCTCCACCGGCTGCACGCGCTCCCAGTGACCGTACATCTGAAGTTCCCAGCGCGGACAGTCGCACGGCGCCGGGTTAAAACGAATCCACGTCTGGAAGGCACTCTCGACCGTCTGTGTATTCGCTGCCCGGCCCACCGCCCGATGCACCCGATACTGTGCGGTTCGGGTCGTGGCTGTCTCGGGTGGCTCTGCCGCCGTCTGAACGCCACCGCATGCCTGCGCAGTCAGACCACAGAACGTGATGACCCATAGAACAGGCCGAAACATGCGAGCGTCAGGGCAGGGCGGCATTACGCTTCGGAGGGGGTAGAAGAAACCGTTTGGGGCGCCCACAGGCGCACGTCGCCTCGCAGGACCGCGTCGACGTCGAGCGTCGAGACTGAAGCACCGTGACCATGAATCACAAGAGGGGAATGTTCGGTACAGGGACGGAAACATCGACCGATGGCCAGCAATCGAATCCATGGGGGGCGGTCGGCTCGACTCGCGACATCCACGCGATGGTGAAGGTGCACGTGTAGTGTCGCGAGTGTCTGTTCGACGCGCGCCATGCCATCTGGCGGATACGCCATAAAGAACAGGGTGTTGTCGCCCATGCAACGCACCGCGGCCGCAAGTAGCTCATCGATGTCGCCCAGCACCTGATGCCGCGCCATGGCACGGTAAGGATCGGGGCTCAGTCGACCGCTGCCGGGTTCGAAGTAGGGCGGGTTCATCAGGATCACGTCGGCCTGCACACCCCTGAGCGCCCGCACGTCCCGAGCCTCGGCGCGAGCGCTAAATCGACCGCCGCCCTGCAACAGGTTGTGCTGCAGATGCGTTGCCATGTCAGGGTTCGCTTCTACCGCGTGAAGTGCGGCGACGTCGTTCCGCATGACCGCAAACGCAAGCCCGACGACCCCGGTGCCAGCACAAAGGTCCAGCACGTGAAGGCCTTGTGCGCGCTCTGGCGTGCGGCGCGAGGCCCAGACGGCCAGCAGAAGCGCGTCGATTCCAAAGCGATAGCCACGCGCTGGCTGACGAATGCGCAGCTTCTGGCCGAGCAATACGTCGTCCGTAAAGGACGAGGAGCTGGCGGCGGCGTTCACATCGGGGGAGGGTCGCACAGCGGGGCTCTGGCGCAGACGAAACGAAGGGAAGCGGCAGTTGCAAGGCAGGGCGGGGTTGTTATACGACGGCGAGTGTGCAATCAACGCCGCGTCTTCTTTGACGACGGTCGCGGTTGCGACCTGCCCTCTCTGAATCCGAGTAGAGTCCCGATGATCTATGTGATTGCCGAGCCGTGCGAAGGTGTTTGCGATACCGCGTGTGTAGATGTGTGCCCGGTGGACTGCATTCATGGCCCCGTCGAGTTGAAGGAGATCCGTGAGGCCCGCAAGAGCGGTGGTGAAGCGGCGATCAGCGCGAAGTACGGCAAGATGCAGCTCTACATTGACCCGCAAGAGTGCATCAGCTGCGGTGCCTGCGAGCCCGAGTGCCCGGTCGACGCGATCTTTGAAGACGAAGAGATCCCCGAGAAGTGGGCGAAGTACGTGGAACTGAACGCTGAGTTCTTCCGCAATCGATGAACGGAAGGGAGGTCCGCCACGTCTCTGGGCTCACGCCAGCTCGGCGGTGTCGGCTGCTTCACCACAGGCGTCTGGGTCGGACGCAGGCTGACGAACGAGGTGTCCGACGGGCACTTCGGCCATGCGGGGTGCGTGTGGCAGACCTTTTCTGGGATGCTATGCCAGTGGACGAATAAAACTGACGTCGCAGGCGTCTGTGCCTGCGTTGCCACCTTCCATCGTTACCTGTACGGCTGGAGAGCGGCCTCTTGGAATTGAAAATCACCTGCGCCATCGGATCGGCGCGAGGGTTGTCGCCCTGCAAGGAGTTGTCATGCGCCTGTCTGTCGTTCGCCCTGTTGTTTCTGCTGCTGC